>JAAUPU010000604.1 GCA_012032975.1 Caldilineaceae bacterium
CTGCAGACGCTTTACTAAAAGGCGAATCCAAGTATAAAAAGCATCCACGAAGTCGCACAAGAAACACGAAGTCTTGGTCTGATCTTTGTGAGCCTTCGTGTAGCTCTCTGGATTGGTATTTTCCTGCACTGGCCTAGAAGGCCAATTCCTCGACATCATCCAGACGAAATTCCAGGCTGGCGGCGATGTCTACGGCAAAGAACTCTTCGGCGTCGGCCAACTCGTCCAGGTCGCCAGCCGCAGCGCCGCGATTGCAGCGGCTGCGATAGACGCAATAGCTGCATAGACGCCGTCGGTTCTGCTCGGTGTCCAGCACTTTGGGGAAATCGTTTTCCACCGCGCCGGCGAGGATCGACTTCAAGATCGTCTGTAGGCGAGCGTGGTTGGCCGCATGTTGGGCCGCGTCATAGCGAAAGATGACTGGCTGCATCGGCGCGGCGGTGAACCAGTACCACATCTCCACCCGCTCGGGTGCAATGCTGCCCCAGGGCAGTCCGCCACTGGCTTCGACCAGTACAAAGGGGTAGACCAGCGATTGAAGACGATGGCGGAGGGTGGCGGGATCTGTGCGACGGCGGCTGGTCTTCCAGTCGATGATCACGACCCGACCATCATGATCGCCAGCGATCAGGTCGTACTTGGCGACCAGCCGATATGCGCCCGCTGGATCGATAAAGGGAATGCTCAACACATGCTCGATCTCGACGAAATCCGTGGGCAAGTCCGCGGGACGATGGCGCAGATAGCTCTCGAACCAGCCATCGAGCGGCGGCTCCAAGCTCTGGCTCAACAACGCGTCGTCCAGCCCGATCTCGGCGCGCTCGATCTGGCGATGGAACGCGGCCCCCATCCGCATCAACTGCTCGTATTCCTGGACCGGCGACGCCTCCACCGCAGGCCAGGGGAGTTGGCGCACATAGGCCAGCCAAAAGCGTCGCGCGCACTCTTCATACGCCTGCAAACTGGACTGGCTGAAGGAGAAGGTCGGCGGCAGCAGCGGGACGGCAGGTGGGATGTCGTGGGTTTCGCTCATGAATCCATGATAGCACAAGATGGCAGGATGAAGGGATGACAGGATGACAGGATGACAGGATGACAATCCTGGCTCACCCCGTCACCCGATGATTCGTGGCTGTTGATCGAGCAGATGGTGTTATGTCCGCTGTGCGGAGAGAAAGTCCAGGACTTCGGCAGCTTCCGCGCCGCCCCTTTCGGCATGGACGATCAGAGGGATGCCGTGAGGCCCCTTCAATGTCAACGACTCCGGCTGTTGGGCGACGAATGCCCGAACAAGCTCGTCATAGCCCAGCATCGCGGCGGCAAAGATGTCCAGCCGGGCGCCCTGTTCGAGCAGGAATTCGGCGATATCACGCCGACCCATATGCGACGCGGCGCCAAGCGCTGTCTCCCCAGTCGCCGCCGCCCCAATCCCAGGCCGCGTTGACCAGCGCTGGCTCCTGCTCAATCATCTGCTGCACCCGTTCCAGATCGCTGTGCGCTTTGCCTACGAATTCCTCGACCAGTGCGGGATCTATTCTTGGCTTTGTCTCCATCGTTTTCTCCTTGGGTCTATAGGTCGTCCATATGCTGCGCTACAAACGCGAAAATTTCCTGAACGTCCACGCCGCTCTTTCGTTCTGCCCACGACATCTCCGAGTAGTATTTCTCGGTCGCCGGGTCAATCGTCAACACATCGAGCGGTGAGCCGGGTCGTATCTCCCCTTTGCGGCGCGAAGTCATGATTGTCTGGAAGTGGAACGTGTGGACCAGCAACTTGCTGGTGGAAACAGCCAGCACCAGAGAACCTTCCCAGACGGCCGCGCTCTCCCCGCCTATTTCGTCCAGTTTCCTGCTGTAATAGCGCACAAGCTCCTCGGCTGTGGCTTCTTGATCTGTACCGTGAATCCGTTTGACATAAATGCCAGGTTGCAGTTCGGCTGGAAACCTCGCGATGTGCAGCGCGCCATCGACGGACAAGGTGGGAAGCTGACTTTCAGCGAAGTAGGCTTCTGCTTTCTTCTGGGCGTTCTCCGTCGTGGATCGGCCATCCTCTTGAACCTCGATCCTGAGCTTCAAATCGTGCAGCGTCAACGTTTCGATTGGCAGCGGCTCCAGCGCGGCCCTGACCAACCGAACTCGCATTGGATTGGTCGTGCCGACAACGATTCTCTTTTTCATCGTCCGGTGGCTCCACATGACGTTGGTGCTTTCGATTTCGGCTGGTCAGGAACCCGCGGATTGTCCGCGCCTGCGTCCGTACAGGATCGCCCAGACCAACATCACCAGAAACCGACAACGGCCGCTTGCCGACGATATCGCCGATCTGGGGATAGAGTGTGGCGATCCCGGCGGTGGGAATCGTGGCGACTATCACACGCTCGTTCGCAGCATGATCCGCGCTGACCAGTGTGCGCCCAAACGGATCGATGTAGCGCGACACGCCCTGATCGGCCTGGCGAATCACGGTGACGCCATTTTCGATGGCGCGGAACGCGGCCATATCGGCATGAAGTTCGCCGATCTCCGGCCAGAGATAAGCTGGCGAAAGCAGAATGTCCACACCTAGCTGGCCCGCCTGTTGTATCACGGTTGGGTAGTCGGTGTCCCAGCAGATGACGCCGGAGAGTGTGCCGAAGGGGGTCTCGACGGTCTGCAACACGCGGTTGCCGAGCAGCGTGCCTTCGAGCAGATTGCCGCCGTATTTCACATGTTCCAGCACGATCTCGCCGCTGGGATCGGCGACGAAGAGAATGTTCTCGTCCGGGCGATCTTCGTCGGGGAAGAAACTCATGGTCGGCATGGCCAGGTAGATGCCCTCTTCCCGGGCAATGGCCTGGCCGCGCGTCAGCAACGCCTGCACATCGTCGGCCAGGCCCGTGCCGGCCAGCTCAGGCCAAAGAACGATCTGCGCGCCCTCCTGCGCAAGTTGGACCGTCTGATCGAGATAGCGTTGGTGGGTCTGCGTCGTCTCGGTGCGAAAGGCGGCCAAGTCGCTCTCGACGAGTGGGAATAGCTGTTCCGGGTGGATCTCAACCGCAGTGAAGGAGGCGACCGTGACTGTCTCGGCGACGTCAGGTGCGCTGAACAATCGGGTGACGCCAAAGAGAAGGGTCACGGCGAGAATCGCCGCGTAGATCGCCGCACCACGCCAGACATATTTCCAGACAAAGCCGCGCTCCCAAGCCCAGTTGACCACGCTGGCGAACCAGGAGACCAGAAAGGTGATGCCCCACAGCCCAGTCACAGAGGACAACTGGGCCAGCGCGGCAAAGTCGGCCTGACTGTACGCCCCGGCGCCGAAGCTGCCCAACGGCCCGTCCGCCATCAGCAGATACTCGACCGCGGTTGAAGCCAGTGGGTAGACCAGGGTTGAGAAAAACGGAGAGATCCCGTCGTTTTGAAATCGGTGGGTCAACAGGCGGTCGAAAAGAAAGGGCAAGCTCGCCAAGAGCACATTGACGACCATGAAGATCGGATAGATCGGCATGGGGATGGGCGCAACTTCGTACCATGCGATGGTGGTCGGCACATACGCCGCA
>JAAUPU010000605.1 GCA_012032975.1 Caldilineaceae bacterium
ATTGGTGGCTCTACGAAGGCACACCGGGCGGCCGCTTCCGACCGGACGAAAATTATCGGCTGCTCTCGAATGGGGAAAGGCTGTCCTGTAGTCAGCGCGACTATCGCCCCGGCGTTGGCTCGCGCTGGGTTGGTTTTTGCGACCCGGTCTGTGGACGGACGCTGCTGGTCTGTGCGCATCAGGGCGAGGAGACGGTCGACAACTATTGGCCTATGGGGGGTGAAGGGGGAATGACCGTCTTTGGCTTCGGGCGGGATGACCTTTCTGGCGCCCGCTCTCATCTCACCCAAACGCCGGCGCGCTTCTCGATCTCTTTGCTGGAAGCGAGGAACCCGACCGGCTGGCGGCCAGGTTCCTGGAGATCGAAGCTCGGCTGGCGCTCTAGGCGAAGAAGCGTCGGCTGTCAGTTGCTGAAAATGGGAATCAAAGCAGCCGCGATCACAAATGCCAAGCAGATGGCCAGAAAGGTAAAGAAGAGCAGTGGGATCAGCACCACCGCGATGGCTTTACCGGAGGTCAGCGAATAGGCAACTTTGGTTGCGAAGTAGGCCAGCACCAGGCTGTAGATCGAGAGGATCGGCGCAAGACAACCGCCCAATATGGGTATGAATTGTAGCAGCGCGGTGATGATCGTGATCGGCGCCTGGAAGGTCGCCAGCAAATAGGAATAGTTGCCAAAATCTCCCTCGCCGCCCAAGAGACGTGCGACCAAATGCAAGACAGCGACTCCGATCAGAAAGAAGACGGGCGCAAAGACAAGCCCCAGCAGACCGCCCACTCCGGCCCCCACCACCGCGCCAACTCCACCGCCGGAAAAGATGGTCGATAACTGCGCCGCGACTTCTGGCGGTAGGTCGGCCTGTTGGATTGCCGACTGAATGGCGCTGGCCGATGGCGCGAAGATCAGGCTGCGCACAAAACCAAGCAGCCCGGCGATCACCGTTGCAATCACGACCCAGATCAGGGCGGTGACGACCGTCGCATTTGGCTTCTGTGCCTCGCTCTGAAAGGTCTCCTCGCCTGGGCGGGTCAACACGCCGATCCAGGTTTGGAACATGGCTCCAAAGTCCATTGTACTCCTCCTTCGTACTCCTTCTGGTAGATGAATGGTTGCCGATTCACAAGCTCGTGCTCATGCCAACGTCGCGTGAAAGTGCGTGCATCCTATCCCATTGCGCCAACATAGGCAGTGTTTAGCCACTTGACAACCTCTTCGTCGATCTCTTCGACAGCAGACAACCCAACCTTATGGGTCATCGAACCGCTGCCCAGATTCTGAGCTTCGGCCAATCTCGGATGATTGTGTCGCCATGCGCGTTTCCCAGTCTGCTTTGGACGATTGACAAAGTTTCAACCACCGGTGCGCACCGGTGCTTTTGTAACCCGTTGGAATAGCTCCTCGAATTCCTTCGAGCCATCGTCCAGCCACTGTTCCAGGCGAACACCCGGGGTGAAGCCGGGCAGGTCGCCAAAATAGAAGGCCTCGTGTCGTTGGGTTTCGCCGCCAAAATGCCAGCGAACGCCATCGGCATAGACGACTGTGTCGATCTGTCGCACCCGCTGCATCGGCGCGGCCTTGTGCAACGCCTCGACGGCAGCCTGGTCGATCTCGATGCCAAGACCGGGACCAGTGGGGACATCCATCCAGCCCGCCAGGGGCTTGGGCGGAACGGTGAAATCCTTCTCCCAAATGTCGTGGGCGGCGAGGTGTGAGAGCGTCCCCTGTTGGCAGGTCGAGGCCAGGTGCATCACCCACGCCGCGCGCAGCCCCGCACCCACCGTCTGGATCCAGAAAGGAATGCGCGCTTCCGCGGCGACGCCCGCCCGTTGGCGCATGGTCTCTACATCGCCGCCGCCAAAGACAAAGCCATCGCAAAGTCCCCGATCAATCTGAAGTTGGGCCGGGACGCCGCGATCAAAATCCGCCACCGAGCGGACATGACAACAGCCGCTGCCGTAGTGCGCGGCAATGGGTTTGTCGATCTTGGCGCGCAGCCGTTGGTAGCCATCTGCATCGCGCTGTGGAATGGGCGACTCGAAGCCGCCGACGCACTCATATTCGGCGAGCTTACGCAAACGGGCAGCGCCAAAGCCGCCTCGCGCAGATGGCCGTTGAAGTCCAGCCAGAAGGTGAAGCCGGGCGGCGTCACCTGGGCCACGCGCTCGATCTGTTCGATGGGATCCCACCAGGTCGGCACTTAAACTTGTAGACGCGGTAGCCCAACCCCGCGGCCCGTTGCGTCTGCTGCGCCCAGAGATCGGGCGGCAGGTCGATGGTCCAGTAGGCGAAGGGCACCTTGTCGCGCACCTGGCGGCCCATCAACTGGTGTGCGGGTACGTCGAGCGCCCGGCCCACCGCATCGAAGCAGGCCATCTGCACGCCGCTGTGCTGGATGTGACGCAGTCCGGCCAGCGCGTTTTCTCCGACCAGATGGCTTACATCGTCGGCCGCGCCTACATCCTCGCCATAGCCGACCGCTCCATTCTCCAGCGTCACGCGATAGAGCACCACACGCCCGCCGTGGGCCGAGCGCTGCATGTGGATGGTCAACTCGGGCAACAAGTGCATGTTGAGCGGGATCGTGTCGATCTGTTTGATGATCATGGAGTCAAACTCTCGTTTCGATGGGTGGCGTCCGACGGCCCGATGTGCCAGACAAGGTTGTCGATGCAGGGGATGCACTCCATTTTACCCGAAAGTTTGGGACGTGTCACCCGCCGGTTGACGCTTTGACACTTGGTGGATGTGGCGCGGGGTTTCGCTCAACCTGGCGCTCCACCCGCCACGAAGTCGCGCGCCTCGTCGATCAGCCCTCGCCAGCGGTCGGCGTCGCGGTCCGCGATCAGCACCCATTCGCGAAAACGACGTCCTGCCGGCGCAAAGGGCTGGCCACCGCCGTCGTCGATCAGCGTCTGCACGCGGCTGGCCGGGAGTTTGACGACCAGATCCCCGCTACGATGATCGGCGGACGCAAAGAACTGGCTGTCGATACGCAGACAGGGGAAACCCATCATCGTCCCCTTGCTGACGCCTGGATCGGCGAGCAGGGGCTGGGCAACATCCCAAAAAAATGTGGTCACCGCTTCCATGGCTTCACTTCACCTTCTTTGTGGTGGACGGGAGACAAAGACAAAGTTCTCCGAAACATGCTGGCGGATGGCCTCCGCATCCTTGTGTTGCAGCGAATCCGTGTAGAAAGCGTTCACAATCTCCAGAGCATCTCCCATCTTCATCTTCTCCTTCTTGGGTGAAATGGAATGTCACTTGCGAAATTAAAGTGACGTGGGGAGTATACTTACTTTTGATTCAAAAGTCAAACAAATGTTCTGTTCAATCAACCATCGAAAGAAGTGACAGAATGACGAATCCTTCATCATCGCAGATCGTACGGTCCGATTGCCCCGTCGCTGGGGTACTGGATATTGTCGGCGACAAGTGGACCTTGCTCGTGGTGCGCGACATTCTCGTCAATGGGCGCCATCGGTACGGTGAGTTCGCGAGCATGGATGAGGGCATTCCCACCAATACTCTTGGCCG
>JAAUPU010000031.1 GCA_012032975.1 Caldilineaceae bacterium
CGAGCAGGGAGCGATCGACCTGTCGGTTCAGGGCAAATCGTTTGGAAACCTGACGAAACTGGATCAGCGGCTTGTCGTCGGCGATGGACATGACTATACCTCTTCGCCAAATCGTCCGCTGTATTTGGCAAAAACCAATAGCCAAAGGCCAGGATCAGGAGACAGGTGATGGTCGTGCGCAACAGAAAGTCAAGGTCTGTTCGATAGCCATAGTAGAGCAGGTCGCGATAGGCGCTGATGATCGACGCCATGGGGTTCAGTATATACATCAGCCGCTGGATATCGATGTCGAACCCCATAAACATGTAGCTGTTGGGCAGAATCTCGATGGGGTAGAAGACTGGAGTCAGGAAAAACCAGGCGAGCATCACCACATCCATCACCATCAGAGTATCGCGATAGAAGACGTTCATGGTGCTCAAGACCAGGGCAAGCCCGAGGATAAAGGCCACCTGAGCCAGGATGACAATGGGCAACATCCAGATCCACGGGCTGAAGTTGCTGCGAAAGATCAACAGTGCGGCAAAGAGAACCAGCATGGTCAACAGAAAGTTGACCAAGTTGGCCAACACGGAAGAGATGGGCAGAACCTCGCGGGGAAAATAGACCTTGGTGACGAGATTGGAATTGGAGACGATGACGTTGATGCTGCCCATCACGCCCGCGGAAAAGAAATTCCAGGGCAGCAGACCGCAGAGTACGAAGATGGGGAATTTCTCGATCTGGTTATTGGGCAACATCACCGTGAAGACTGCCGTGAAGACAATCATCATGGCCAGCGGATTGAGCAGACTCCACAAGAACCCCAACGCAGTGTTCTTGTATCGCGTCTTGAGTTCGCGCAGGGTCAAGTTATGGATCAACCCCTTGTAGCGACCCAACTCGCGCAACCGTGCTCGCACATCCAGTGTGGTCTGGCCAGAATAGGTCGTCAAGGCAGGCACCTTGGTGGCGTAGATGAACCTATCGACTGCAACAGGTGAAGGTCACGGACTGTATTGAAGTGCGTCGAAGTTGTCTATCGCAAATTGCCGATATTTTTCACCGGACGGCAACATATTCTTGGTATTCAAGTCGTACAGAGTTGTGCCCACATTGAAGCCCCAACCAATGTCGGCCAGTGAGAACCATGCCCAACGCTGCGCCAGGCGACAGTCGTCGCTTGTGCTCAAATCACAGTCTCTGGCATTGATCATGTGCTCAAACGTATCCAGCATGAAGTTGTGTACGCGCTCTTCCGTGAATTCTGGCCAATCGTACAGCACGCCATATTCCGTAATGTAGAGCGGTTTGTCCTGTTGCCCATGTTTGGCCATGAATTGGCGGAACTCGAAGAGTTGTTTGGCAAAAACACCCAGGTCGATATGGGCGTTTCCCTGGCCGACAAATGATCCCGAATCCGTGTATTCGATGCCAACCGGGATATCCGCACCCCACTCGCCCTTCAGTTCTTGGATGGCGAAAAGATGGATGTTCCAGATATCCACCGGCATCTCCACATCATACCGTTCTTCATAGGCCGTCAAGACGCGATCCAGATATTCGAGCCGCAACGGGGTTGGCTGGATCAGACCACAGATGGCCACCTTGGCGGTTGGATCCGCGGTCTTGACCCAGTTATAGACCTCATGATAGGCAAGGACGTAAAGCTCGGGCAGGATCTCGTCCTGTCCGCCGCCCCACCAATCGCGTCATCGCACTCGTTGCCGACTAGGTATGTCGAGCCGGGATTGTTCGCGGCGATGCGGTTGATATAGGCCCTGTCGATATCGTTGTATTCATAGTCATGTGGATATACATACGGGCACGCCACCCGATCCGGGCTGACGCGCGAGCCGCATTCTGTCTTCTGATGCAGACGCACCATCTGCACAAACTCCATCCCACCCGGGGTCTGGGGTCGTGCGTTGATGTTCCAGTTGACATACCAACCTGCATTCAGATCGCGCACGGTCGGAAACTCCAGCGGAGGATGCTTCGAGCCAAAGCCCATACGCGGCGCTCGCGCCGGGTTGATGTCCGGTGGTGGCGGCGGTGGCGGCGGTGGCTGGTACGCAACAAATGGTAGATAGAGGGTGTGGGTAATTTACCCCGTCTGGTGGGGGAACGAGCGTGCGGTTTCCAGTGCGCGCTTGAACCGGCTGAGGCGTCCCGATCTCCAAGATCACAAGCAGGCCGCCGGCAACGGCAACAGCCAAGAAAATTACGATAGTTACGATCCTATTTCGCATCTAAAAACTCCAGGTAGCAGAACGTCACACTCAAGCCAGTTATTGCACGGAAACTACATCGAACGGAGGCGCCAAACAGTTGTCGAGCCAGACGCAACAGGCCCAGGTTCGACGACACAATCAAGGCTCATATTGCAGCGCATCAAAGTGGTCCAACGTGAACTGTCGGAATTTTTTCGCCGGCCGGGGTCATATTCTTGGTATTTACATCGTAAAGCGTCGTGTGGGGGTTGAAACCCCACTCAATGTCGGCCAGAGAGAACCAAGCCCAGCGCTGCACCAAACGGCAATCGTCGACTGTACTCAATGTGCAGTCCTTGGTATTCATCATATGGTCGAAGGTGGCGACCATGAAGTCGTGCACCTGAGTATCAGGAAAGTCGTCTTCGCCGAACAACACGCCGTACTCGCTCACCAGAAGCGGCTTGTCGATCTGGCCGCGGTCAACCATAAATTTTCGGAAGTCCCGGATCTGCTTGGCAAATACATCCATGTTGATATGGCTGTTTTTCCAGTCTAGGAATGCTCCCTGGTTGACGCCTTCGATCCCGACAGGAATATCTGCACCCCAATCGCCCGCCACTTCGCGAATTGCAAATAGATGGATGTTCCAGACATCCACCGGCATCGTCACCCCGAACTCGGTCTCGTACGCAGACCAGACACGCGCGAGATATTGAAGCCGCAACGGCGAGGCCTGGATCAGACCACAGATGGCCACCTTGGCGGTTGGGTCTGCGGCCTTGATCCAGTTGTATGCTTCATGATAGGCAAGCGCATAGAGTTCCGGCAGGATTTCGTCCTGTCCGCCGCCTTTCCAGTCTCTTCGATCGCACTCGTTGCCGATCAGCCAGGTGGAGGCGGGGTTGAGCCGTGCGATGCGGTTGATTTGGGCTTCGTTCACATCGTTGAATTCATATGCATGAGGAACTACATATGGGCATGTCACCCGGTCTGGAGTGACGCGGGAGCCACATTCTGTCTTCTGATGCAGACGGACCGTCTGGACGAAGTCCATCGCGCCAGGACGCTGGGGAGTCGCATTGGTGTTCCAGTTGACGTACCAGCTGCGTTCAGATCTCGTATGGTCGGAAACTCCAGCAGGGGAAGGTGCGAGCCAAAGCCCATACGCGGCGCGCGCGCCGCGTTGATGTCCGGGGGCGGCTGAAAGGTAATCATTGGCAAGTAGAGATGATGCGTATACACAGGCTCGGGGGGTTATGCCAGCGACTGATTTACGACAAATGGCAGGTAGACGGTATTGGTAATCACATCATCAGGAGGTGGGACAAGCGTTCTGCTGCCATTCCCCGCCTGAACCTGTCGAGTCGATCCGCTCTGGGCAACCAGAATCAGGCAGAAAAATACGGTGAGCAATACGAAGAACAGGATCGTTGTCTTACTACGCATATCATCTTTTATCGTTCTCATGGATGTCCAATGCAGCCCACTGGACTGGCATCGAAACGTTCGCGGTTAGGGTTGATAGTTCTTGAGCTTCGCCAAATTCTCCTCGACGAAATCCGCATATTGATTGCCCAAACTCAGTATCTGATTCGTTTTCTCGTTGTAGAGCACATGAGGATGCCGTTCGGAGTCATCGAGGTTGTCCAGGCTAAACCAGGCCCATTGCTGGACCAGCCGGCATCCGTCCACACTCGACAATACGCAATCTTTTTCATTCAGAAAGTAGTCAAAGGTTTCGAGCATGAACGCTTGGTTGTCCGAATAGGGCAGCCAGTAGTATAGCACACCGTATTCGGTGACGATCAGCGGTTTGTTCTCTTGGTTGCGGGCCTTCATCCAGCTTCTGAAGGCGCGAATCTGCTTGTCGAATACTGTCATGTCCACATGCGGGCAATATGCGTTGGCAGCAAAACAATCGTTCGGGTATTCGCCCTGGGTGGCAATGATGCCGGGGGGAATGCCGGCGCCCCAATTCTCCAGATACTCATCCGTCGTAGGATCGATTGGTTGAAGTGTTGATTTTTCTCGGATGATGAACGCATGAGTGTTCCAGATATCCACCGGCATGTCGACGCCGTAGAGCGCTTTGTAGGTATCCCAGACGATGGTCAGATATTGCAGGCGCAAGGGGGTTGGCTGGATCACGCCGCAGATGGCAATCTTGGCGGTCGGATCCGCGGTCTTGATCCACCTTCGGGCTTCGTGAAAGGCCCTGGCATAGAGTTCCGGCAGAATCTCATCCTGCCCTCCTTTGTCCCAATCCATGCGGTCGCATTCATTGCCGATCAACCATGTCGAGCCTGGGTTCTTGGCCGCGATGGAGGCTACTTGAGGCTGACCAAGCTCGCCAGCCAGTCCAAATTCATAGGCTTGTGGCTCTTTGTAGGGGCAGGTTATCCGGTTTGGCGTTTTGCGACTGCCGCACGTTGTCTTCTGATGGACGCGCAGCATCTGCACATATTCGATCCCGCCTGGGCGAGAGGGATTGGCCGAGGTCAGCCAGTTGACGTACCAACCCGCGTTTAGCTCTCGCACCTTGCTGTACTGACCCAAATTGCTCAACGTCGTGCCATAGCCAATTCGCGTCGCCAGCAACGGATTCACATCGTTCACAATCAGCGGCGCATAGACCTTGTTGTTCTTCGGTGCGTCTGACGCTGCAATCGATGTCTGGTGGGCAGCTGCTTGAGCAGGCACTGTGTAGACCGAACTCCCAAGCATGATGGCAACGACAATCGCGACCACCACCCCCAAGAAGAATGCGCTGCTGTTCAAGCAAGATGTCCGGTTCATTCATTGACTCCTGAAAGGAAGAAGGCTTTGTATGGATTGGTTTGGTATCGTTCACTTGGCTGTGGCAACCCAATTCTCGGCTGCTACCTGCCTGCCATTGTGTCCTAGCAAATTTCGATAGACATCAACGATCCGCTGGCCATTCGTTTCCCACTCAAAAAGCCGGATCGCGCGTTGACGCAGTCGCAATCCGCTGGCCGTTGCGCTGCTGTCGTTGAACAGAGCCTGGCTCAACTTGTCCGCCAGATCCGCGACATCCCCTCGCCGGGCAAACAGACCGTCATCGCCCAGGTATTCGCGGGCAACCGGCGTATCGAACGCGACGGTGGGCAGCGCGGTGGCCATGTAGTTGAGCAACTTGCCCGCGCTTTCCGTCAAGCTCAACTTGGGCGCGACCGCCACATCGCCAAGCGCCAGATAGCTCGGCGCATCTTCGTAGAAGACTCTGCCGGTGAAGCTCACGAACTTTTCGATCCCCAGGTCACGCGCCTTTTGCTGATAGACATCGATACCAGGAAAGCCCATGAGCAGCAAATATACGTCGCTACGCCGAAACAAGATACGTTGAAGCGCCTCCAGTAGAAGGCCGGTTCCCTGATACTCGGCCAACAACCCCAGGTAGACGATCAGCCTCTTCTGATCGGGCACCCCTAGCCGTCGTCGCAGGGCTGTCTGCGCACTGGCATCAAAATCTTGCGGAGGCCGAAATACATCCGTGTTCACACAATCCGGCAAGGCGGTAATCTGTTCAGCTTCACAGCCAAAGTGCTGTAACAAGAGCTCTTCGGCATGGGTAGAGCTTGTAAAAATCATACTCGACGAGCGATCGATCCATGTCTCTAGCCGGCGTAAATAGGCGTATGAAATGCTCTCTCGGCGCAGAAACTGGTGGTCGATCATCTCTTCGGTCAGGCTACCCTGAAAATCAAAAACGACGGGAATTCGGAACAGTTTACCCAGGACCAGCCCGATCAACGCCCCTTCATGCAGGTGGGCATGGATGATGTCATACTTCTCGCGCATCAATACCTGCAACGTCTTCAGCGCCAACAGCGCGTCAAAGGCGACTTTGTGTCGGCTCGACCCAACCTCGTAGTCGCGACGCCACGGGATCGGCAGGGTTCGTTCGATCCTGATGTCGGCGATGAGCCTGCCATTGTGATAGGTGACGACGGTGACCACATGACCCATTCGCTGCAAGACGCGCGCCTCTTCCAGGATACGCACATGGCAACCATAGTCCGCAAAAAAGCTGGTGGGGGCAATCATCAGGACACGATAGCTACGAGGAGGGGGATCGTCCTGGTCAGACGCAGGGTAGAGTGGAGAGCGGTGGCTGGCTGGGGCTGGCTGATTGGCGTCCGAATTAAGGTCCATGCGATTCAATACAAACGCGAGCTTTCCCAGATGTTGCGGATTGAGTCCTGACAAGGGCGAAATCGTTCACCGATAACTCCGAATCGCCAACGACGTTGCTTCTGACTACGATTCGACATTCTACTTGATGCGCTAGAGGTAGCCAAACTCATTCTTTGGTCGCGCGCAACGCTTTGCGAAAGAGCTCGATATCGGCAGGTGCGAACGCACGTGTCCGCCAGATCAAGAGTCCGTAGACAAGCGCACTGACTGCCATTTTGGTCATCCACGAAACCGGCAGCCAGACAGAGGCAAGCACAGATGCCAACGTACAGACCAGCAGCACCCCAGCCGGGCGTGGCTTGGGCATCAACCCAAATTGGGCA
Source organism: Caldilineaceae bacterium (assembly GCA_012032975.1). The sequence continues at coordinate 6,734 of JAAUPU010000031.1, forward strand.
AGCAAGAAGAGGCTGCCCGCCATGCCGATTGCGCCGGCGAGCACCACAGACCAAGCTGCCCCCTGGGCGCCCCAGGAGGCTGTCAACGGGGGCATGATCAGAACCACCGCGACCAGATGTAGCCCCGTGATCAACAAGCTCTGCTTGGGACGATGTTCGACCATCAGCAAGGTGACCGCGTACATCTCCACCAGGAGCAGCGGGGCGGACCAGAGCAGCACCTGGAACGTTGGCGCCGCGGCAATGTACTCGTCGGAGTAGATCAGCGCCAGCAATCCGGCGGCGCCCACAGCGCCCAGCGCGGCGCAGGGCAGCAGCAACATCAGACCATAGCGAAGACTCACATCACAGAGCCGATAATAGCGCTGCATCGACTGATGGTGCAGCCGGCTAAAGGTTGGATAGAGCGCCTGCCAATAGCTCTGCACCAGCTTCACCAGAATGCGCACGACGTTGTAGGCCGCGCTGTAGAGACCGATGACAACCTCCCCGCTCAAGACGCTGAGCAAGAGGATGTCGATGCGCTGTTGCAATACATCCGCCAGCGAGAGCGCATAAAATGGCGAGACCCGATGCCACAGCTCGCGCAGGCTGACTCGCACCGACTCCTGGGGCGGCGCCAACAAGCGGCTTCGTAGCAGCAGCAGGAGAGATAGAGCGGCCGAGATCGCCTGGGTCATAACGAGCACGCCAATCAACACCAACACGTTCCCGCCAGAAAAAAGCGCCGCCAAGCTGCCGATCAGGATCAGTGAGTTGATCGCCACCTCGATCCCCATGACGAATTCCATCCGTTCGCCGGCCTGGAAGAGCGTTTGGCAAAACGGAGGTGACCGCATAGAAGGGCAAGGAAGCGCCGACCATCCACAAAACCACCTGCGTGATCGGGGCAAATGGCAGCATCCAGGTGACAAGGAAGAGTCCGATCCAGGTCAACAGAGACGCGCCGATCTGAAGGCCCAGTGCAAGCCGAAAATAGCCACGACGCTGCTCGGCCTCCCGCGCCAGGTCGCGCACCAGCAACGAGGGAAAGCCCAGCTCGCTGATCACCTGGCAGACGTGGAGATAGGCTAGCGCCACCGTGTATTGCCCCAACGCTTCCACACCCAGGCGGCGTGCGATCATCAATTGAAGCACAAAGCTGATGGCAATGCGCCACAGGCTCGAACTGGCCAATGCGCCTGTGTTCAACAGCACGCGCCGGCCATCCGAATGGTCAGGAGAAGGCGAAATCAAGATGCTAGACGTGGATGGAGAAATGGATGTGGCGGCGGATGGCGTGGCTCATGTCGCGATTGTATCACGGCGCGACAGCCAGAGTAAATCTGCCTGACGAATCCGACCGGTGCTCTACTCTGAGCGGGTGGAGGGCCTGCCGGTGAGGAGGAAATTGAGGAGATTCGGCAATCGATGTAGCCGATGTCGCCAGACGAACAAGGCCAGCGCGATCAGCCCACCCGCTTCCCAGAGCCAGAGTTCGCGGCGCCGCGTAAAGGTGACCCAGTAGGCTTTGCCCATCTCCGCCTGCTCAGAACCGCGCCGGGTCCAGACGTGAAAACGCCAACCGCGCAAGGGCCAATAAAAGGTGTTCGGGAAGAACCAGATCCGGTCCAGGATCGCATGGCCCACGAATGCCGTCCCGTAGACCCACAGTTGGGGAAACCGCTTCAGCGTCACGACAGATACAGAGAGATAGGCAAGCAGCGTGTGGGCGAAGAGCACCGCCGACTTGTGACGTCGGTAAAAGTAGGCCAGAGCCAGCGGCTTGTCCACCAGATCGGAACCCATCGCCGCCAGGGCAACCAGACGATAGTCGGCGTCGGGGGCGACCTTCAGATGATCCTGGGCAAGCGAGAGCGCCAGCCAGGTATAGGCCACGTGGGAAGGGGGCAACATCTACTGGCCGCGCTCCTCGCGAACGTAGGGGACGCCCAGCGCAGCCGGTGCGCCCACTCGCCGGCGCATGGCCTCGCGCGAGCCGATGATCAGGACGAGGATGGTGAAGAGGTAGGGGAGCATGTTCATAAAATAGCCCAGCGTGGGGTTGCGCAGAAAGAAGGCCACATTCTGCATATCCAGCGGCAAACGCCGGATCGCGCCAAAGAGATAGGAACCCAGCGCCGCGCGCACTGGATCCCACCCGGCGAAGATCACCAGACCAATCGCGATCCAGCCTTGCCCCGCGGTCATGCCCTCGATCCAGAGTGGCGTAATTGCCAGGCTGAGCGCGGCGCCAGCCACGCCAGCCAGACAGCCGCCCAGCATCACATAGAGGTAACGCAGACGAAACACACCGACACCGAGCGCATCCGCGGCGGCTGGAACCTCGCCGATGGCGCGCAACTCCAGCCCCGGCCGAGTGCGATAGATGTGGAACCAGGCGATCGGGATCAGCGCAAAACCGAGGTAGACGATCACATTGTGTTGAAAGAGGATCGGACCCACGATGGGGATATCGGCCAGCACGGGGATGTCAAACTGGGGAAGGCGGGGCGCCTGGCGCACTTCGACCAGCGGCGAGCCTAGCACAGCGCTCAGCCCCGCGCCGAGAAAGGTCAACGCCAGGCCGCTGACGACCTGGTCGGCGCGCAACGTGATGGTCACAAAGGCGTGTAGCAGCGCCATCAAGATGCCGACGATGGCAGCCGCCAGCAGACCCAGCCAGGGGTTGCCCGTGGCATAGGAAGTCGCGAACGCGGTCATCGCCCCCATCAGCATCATGCCCTCGACGCCCAGGTTGAGTACGCCGGCGCGCTCGGCGAAGATCTCGCCATGGTGGCAAAGAGGATCGCGGTGCCAGAGCGCACGCCCGCGGCCAACAGGTTGACAATCAGTCCTAGTTCCATGAGTATCGGTTTTCCGCACCGGTTACCATCTGGGCAGAGGTCGCATTGAGTTTAGGGTTCGGGAGATTGGAGATGAAGAGATTAGGTAGTCGTTGAACCGGTCCACGACTACCCAATCTCCACTTCTTTTCAGCGCTCCACACGAATTCGATATTGCAGCAACATCTCGCCGCCCACGACCACGAAGAGGATGACGCCCTGCAACAGTTGCGCGATGCCCGCTGGCTGGATCTCATCGCCGCCGACCAGCAGCCCGCCAAAAAGATACGCGACCAGCACGATGGCCAGCGGATTGAGCTTGGCCAGCCATGCCACGATGATCGCGGTAAAGCCATAGCCCGGTGAAAAGCGCTCTTGCAGCCGATGGACCACGCCGGCCACCTCGCTCATGCCGGCCAGCCCGGCCAGCCCGCCGCTCAGCACCATGACCATCACAATCTTGCGGGTCAGATTGATGCCGGCGTAGCGCGCGGCACGCGGGTTGTCGCCCACGATGCTGACCTCGAAGCCCCACTTTGTCTGCCGCCAAACGATCCAGAGCAGCACCGCCAGCCCGATGGCCAACAAGATGCCCAGATGCGCGGTCAGCCCCTGGAGGAACGGGAATTGCTCGGAATAGTCAGTCATGCGGGGCAGCCAGGCATTGCGCGGAAACTGGGGTGTCAAGCCAAAGCCGCGCTGGCTCCACGGCCCATAGACAAAATAGCTGATCCAAAAGATCGCGACGTAGTTGAGCATCAGCGTGGTGATGATCTCGTTGACGTTGAGCTTGGCCTTGAGTACGCCAGGGATAAAGCCCCAGAACGCCCCGCCCACAAAACCGGCAAGCGCCATCACAGAAAGCATTCATCCATGCCGGCGTCTCTGGCTGGAGCCAGTTGATGGCCACGCCCGTCGCCAAGAAAGCGCCCATAAAGAGCTGACCTTCGGCGCCGATATTCCAGAGCCGCATCCGAAAGGCAATCGAAACGCCCAGGCTGGCCAGGATCAGGGGCGTCGCCTTGACGGTGGTGTCGGACCAGCCGTATCGGTCGCCAAAGGCCACCCGACCCATGCGCCGATAAGTGCTCAGCGGGTCTGCGCCCGCCAGCCAAAGCAGACCGGCCCCAACCGCCAGCGCCAAC
>JAAUPU010000606.1 GCA_012032975.1 Caldilineaceae bacterium
GGCGGCAGCAGTGGCACAGGGATCGCAGGCAACGGTGTACGGATCGAAATTGCCCACACCTGGGTGATGGGCGCCGCTCCATGCGGCTGAGGTAGACGTAATAAGCTGCTGCCGGCGGCTGACCAATGAGTTCGATACGCTGCCCGTTGACCAACAGGTCGATCTCGAGCAAATGTGTGGCCGTTTGTAGAATGTCCGACCGCCTCCGTGCATAGTCCTGCGCGCCCTGGCCCCGCTTGTTGACTGGCGAGAGAATTTCGATCAGCGTGACCAACCGACGATTGGCCACATCGCGGATTTCGACGCTGAGTTGGGGAACCTCTTCGATGCCAGGACTGATCAGTTCGGCACTTGGTTCAAGGACGGCTGTTGCGTGACTTGTCGCCAGCGAACCACCTGGTGTATGCATCGAACCTGGCCGCACCACATGTACGTCTGGGTAGATCACCCGCTCTGGTGGCTCCAGGACGCCGAGAATCGGTTGGTCGAGCACATAGCGCTTGGCCAACAATGCCGTGTACTTCGGACGCAGATGTGGAATCAGCTGCTGACTGATTTGATTGGCAAATCGGTCGTGGAACTCCTGCCACATTTCGCCTTCAAGGTAAGGATCCATGCCCGGAAATGGCGACGCCATCTTGTGCTCCTTTCTATTCCAAACTCACCATTGGCAGATAGAGTCTGTACCTGTCCACACGTGTGATCAGCTTCACGCTTGCCGATTGATTCGCATCTTTCATGGATGTAATCATAACATACGCGGTGTCCGAGTTTGGGGGCTGGGCCGAACCCTGTACGGTTACTTGCATGGTCGCTGAGGCTGCTGGTCAAGCGCCGACCGAAGCAGTGCATCGACTGGCCAGTGGTTTCCGGATATTTCCACGCTGTAAACATCGGATATCACCCCGCTGTTGGTGACCGTGATCGAGTAGATAGCCACCTGCCCGATCATGACTGTGCTGGTCATCGACAGGGGTGAAACGCTGACGGCATGGCCATCTTCAAAGACGTTCAGAAAGACCGCGCTTGGAGCACCCCAAAATCCATCGCTATCCTGCCCCTCCAAAAAGAGTAAGTGCTTTCCAAACGACCAACCACTCGTATCGATTTGCGCGCCGATTGTTTCTGCTGCCTGGTCGAACGCGCCATCTACAGCGCTCATCGAATAGGTCAACGTTCCGCTGATCCAACTGGGCGAGTCGATGCTGTAGCGCGCAGCGGTTACTGTTTGCCTACCGGCGTTGGTTCGACCGTCATCCGCGTTGGCGGTCAATGAGACCACCGCGCCGGCGGTGACAGACGCGCTCTCCAGGACAATATCGACGACTTCAGGCCCGCGGGGGTTTGGTAGGGGCGGCGAGCCGCTTTGGCCGCATAGAGCAATGCATCGCTGTTCTGTTCGAGAATACTTTGCTCAAAGTAGCTGCAACTCTGGAAGAAGGTCGTGCCGATTTCGAATGTGAAAGAGGCTACCCCCAGCTCGCCATAGGTCCAGTCATCGGTGGTGCCGTCTGTTTGGTAGAGGCAACCGGACGCTCCAGCTTGGCAAACCGTGTAGTTGGTGAAGTAGCCAAACTTCTGAGCCAGCGTTTCCATCTGTGCGCCATTTGGGCTTGGCGCGGCTTGCCAGCCCCACGGATAGAGAATCAGCTTGCCATAGCTGTGGAGTGAGATGAAGACGCCGCTTGTCTCCCCGGGTGCAGCGGCTTCATCTTCAGGACCACGCTGGTCGTCAAACAATGCGCGTGCGTATGTCTGGATGGCCTGGGTTTCTGGCTCGGACGCGGCCGCTCGGCCACGAAATGTGGTTGCGCAGGCATCGGTGCTTGAGCAGTTGCCGGTCTCGCACAGCGCCCACTTGAAGCTGCTGTTGCGGTTGAGATCCACGCCGTAGCCGGTGAATGCTGGGTTGTCGAGAAAGCAACCATCACTGTTGTTGGTGTTTTTGCGCCAGGAGAGTCCCTGCTCGGCAAAGAGCCGCCCATCGGGATTCATGATCGGAACGATGTGGATTTCGCCAAAGTCGAGCAGCCAGGTGAGGTCTGGATCCTGGCCATAGCCGGCCAGCAACTGCTCGGCAAAGCGGGCTGCAAGTTCAGCGGTGGCCAACTCGCGCGCGTGGATCGCGGCGATGAGCAGAAAGCGAAACTTTTCGCCTGATCGCGCCTGATTGGTCAACACCAACGCACGCAGGTCATTGCCTGCTGGCCCACCGGCCTGGTTTTTGTCCCAACTGTCGCCAAAGTCCACCCAGGCTGCCAGCGTTGGATGGGTCGCAGCAAGGGTCGCCATGTCGGCGTAGCTCTCGGCAACCGTGCGATAGCAGGGGAAACCGCCAATCCCGCCTGCATCTGTCGACCGAACCGTGGTCATCTCCGTCAACGCGGACTGCTCCTGGGCCATCTCGACTGGATAACCGTCGGCTCGCAGTCTGGCTGCTTCGTCCGGCGTCAACAGGGCAAGCGCATAGCCTGCGTCGTGGTTCACTTCCCAGACATCGTGGGTGCCGGCCACGGCGTTGAGCAACGGCTGAGACGTAAGCGACGCGGTAGTAGGTGGCCACCCTCTTGCGAAACGGAGTAGACGGACTCGGATCGGGGAGTTCGTCAGCTGCCTGGGCAGAATTTGTGATCAGAACAAGGGCGAGCAGGAGACCGAAAAGCGAGGATACGAGCGGGCCGCGGTTCATCTATTCGCGTCGGCGCTAGGTCATCACCGGGCGCAGCTTCAACGCAAGCTGAAGTGAGAAGCGGGCGTCGGGGTCGTTCAAGTCCAACTGGGTGATCGTGGCGATCCGGTCCAGCCGATAGGTGAGCGTGTTGCGGTGGATATGGAGCCGATTGGCGGTCTGGCTCAGGTTGCCGTGGCAGGCAAAGAATGCGTCCAGCGTATCGACCAGTTCTGCGCTCTTGTTGTCATCATGGCTGATCAGCCGCCCCAAGGTCTTGCGATAGAAGCGCGCAGCTTCCTGGCTGCCGCCCAGCGCGGTGAGCAATTGATAGAGACCCAGGTCGCCAAAGTAGGTGACCGGCGCGCCTTTCCACTCGCGGCCCAGGCGCCAGCTTTCGCGCGCCTGCTGCTGGCCGCGCAGCCAAGAAGCTGGCCCTGTCGCTGGCCGCCCAATGCCGATCACGATCTTGGCGTTGGGGGAAGTGGCCTGGAGGCGATGGACAAATTGGTCTGCGACCGTCTTCAGCTCGCGACCACTCTTCGGGTTGTCCAGCGGCCAAAAGAGCAAAATGCCCTCGTCACGCCGGCTGAACGGTGCGCTGACGCCCTGTTCGGCCACAAACGGAGCAACGGAGCCGGCCAATCGGGCACATTGAGCACATCCACGAGCATGGCCACATGGGGTCGATTGAGTTGATAGCCGAACGAGACGCCCCGTTGCACCCAGGCCTGTTCGTCGGCTACTTCGGCGGCCAGCAATTCATCGACGAAAGTAGCGCGCATCCGCTCTTCGGCGACGTCCACGGCATTCTGTTTGGCCCATTCCAGCGCGCGCGCGCGCTCC
>JAAUPU010000607.1 GCA_012032975.1 Caldilineaceae bacterium
GCTGGCGCTGATCGAGCCGCCCAGCGGGCCGCTGATCGGGCCGCCCAACTGGGCATAGACACCCGTCGCAGTCAACAGCAGGAGGAATATGATCGTCATCGGCAAGAGGATCAGTTTCAATTTTTTCATGGTTGGTCCCTCTAGATTGTGGTCCGCTGAACGGCGCCGGGCGCCTCTGTCGAGATGGATCATCTGGGCTTACCAGTCCTCTTGCACGCTGCCGCTGGGGAAGAGATAGACCTGTTGCAGATGCTCCTGCAAAGTCTCGGTTCCTTGGGCTGCGGCGGCCAATAGCTGTGCCGCCTGCTCCTCGCTCAGACCCGTGGCCTGGACGATCTGGCCGGGCTGGTCAGACTGGGGCTGCTCTGGCGTCTCTTGGCCAGGCGCGCCGCCGCTGCCATCGCCTTCTTGTGGGTCGGACTGTTGCTCATCGGGTTGATCGCGAGCATCGGGCTGGGCGTCGCCCTCGTCCTGCGGCTCTTGATCGGACTGCTCACTGCCTGGCTCATTGCTCTGCTCGTCCTGCGGCTCATCGCCCTGATCGCCGGTCGGCTCAGGCTGTTGCTGCTGATCTTGGCCATCGCCGGATGGATCTTGCTCCTGCGCCTCGCCTTGGTCGGACTGCGGATCGGACTGCTGCTCAGATTCGTTGCCGGATTCAGAATCATCTTGCTGCGACTCCTGATCCTGCTGCTCCTGACTTTGCTCCTGTTGCTGCTGTTCTTGCTCTTGCTGCTCTTGCTGCTCTTGCTGCTCTTGTTGTTCCTGCTCTTGTTGTTCCTGCTCTTGCTGTTCCTGCTCTTGCTGTTCCTGCTCTTGTTGCTGCTCATCCTGTTGAAGCTGTTGCAGCGCCAGTTCCAGGTTGTATTTGGCGTCGGCGTCGGAGGGGTCGCGGCGCAAGGCATCTTTGTACGCAGCGACCGCCGCTTCAAACTCCTGGCTGTTGTAGGCAACGTTGCCAGGTTGTAGGCGCCATGTCCGGCCAATTGCGGTTCAGCCTGCTGGAGCGCGCTCTCCAAAGTTTGCTGGCTTTGCCCATAGTCGCCCTGCCGATAGAAGACGTTGGCCATGTTGTAGAGCGGCTCGGCGCGGGTCGGCTCTTCGCTCTGCGCCTGTTGATATTGCTCCAGCGCGGTGGCGTAATCTTCTTCTGCGAAGGCAAGGTTGCCCGCTTCGAGCTTCTCTTCTGGCGCGGGTCCGCAGGCCGTCAAGAGCAGGGCGCCGAGCAAAATGACAATTGCTATTTTTGGATTCATTTCGATCCTCATCGTTTCAGTCCTGATGCGTTGCGGGTAAAGCCATTTGTCCGGTCAAGAGCCATGAAAACCTGACATGGTGAGGGGGTGACAAGGCGGCGTTTAATCTTTGGCCCGGTCACCCTGTCACCCGGTCATTCCTGGCGGTTGATCCGACAATCAGCGTTATTTGGATGGGGCTGGCGCGACACGACCACTCAGGGCCGGCACGCGACGCCGGGCGACATCTCCCTGCCGTTCCGGGATCAGCCACATGGCCGTGAAGCTCAAGAGCGCCAGCGCCAGAAAAATCTGATAGCGCTCGATACGGCGCACCTCCAACTGTGCGCCCACTTCACCCTTCTGAAGCTGGTTCAATTCGGCCACCAGCGCGTCCAGTTCCGCGCCACCTGCACCGGCCGAAAAGTAACGCCCACCCCCAACCTGGGCGATCTCCTGCAAGGTGCTCTCGTCCAGCCGGGAGAGTACGATTTCACCGCTCGCGTCGGTCTTGAAACCAACCTGATTGCCCGCGGGTCGAACTCTGGAATCGGCACACCTTCGGCGGAGCCAAAACCGATGGTATAGAAGATCACCCCTTCGTCCGCGGCGGCCTGCACCCGGCTCAGCGCATCGACATCGTGGGCCTCGCCGTCGGTGATCAGCACGATCACCCGCTGGCTGTTGCTCTTCTCGTCGAAGCCGCTCATGGCCGTGCGCACCGCGTCGCCGATGTTGGTGCCCGGCTTGGAGATCACGCTGGGGCGGGCGCCGTCCAGAAAGGAGCGGGCAGTCGCATAGTCCGAGGTCAGCGGAAATTGGATGAAGCTGGCGCCGGAAAAGAGCACCAGCCCCACCTCATCGCCGCCCAGCCGGTTCATCAAGTCGGCGATCTCCAGCTTGGCGCGGCTCAGCCGGTTGGGCTTGATGTCCTCGGCCAACATGCTCTCCGAAACATCCAGGGCGACCATCACCTGCACACCCTCGCGCTCGATGGTCTGCACCTCTTCGCCCCATTGGGGTCGAGCCAGCGCAAAGAGCATCAGCCCGGCGGTGGCTAGCCAAAGCGCTTTTTGCCAGGCGCGACCGCGCTGATTGACCGTCTGGCTCAACCGCTCGATCAACTTGGGATTGCCCAATCGCTGCAAGCTGGCCAAACGTTGGCGATTGGCCCAAAAGAGAAACAGAGCCAGCAAGGGAAGAATCAGGACTGCGAGGGTCGCGTAGGTTGGATTGGCCACGCTCATGGTTCGTACTCCTCAATAATCGTGTCTCAATAATCGTGTCGATTGCTAAACAGGCATCAGAGCGAGAGATTGGAGATCAAGAGATTGGAGATTGGAGATTCGTCGTCCTGACGAAGGAACACCCAATCACCAGTCTCCAATCTCCAGTCTCCAATCTCCGATCTCATTCATCATGCTACGGAATCGTGCGGAAGATCGTCTGCCGCAGGAACATTTCTGCCAGCAGAAAGAGCAGCCCGGGCACGACCACCCATCCCATCAGCTCCTGATAGTTGGCGTAGGTTGTGATCTCGATCTCGGACTTCTCCAGCGCGTTGATCTCGTCATAGATCTGGCGCAGCCCTTGCGTATCCTCGGCCCGGAAATAGCGGCCACCGGTGCGGTCTGCGATCTCCTGCAACGTCGCCTCGTCCAGCGAACTCTCCTGCATGACCACCCGTTCACGGCCAAAAGCATCTGTGACGGGCACAGGCACCTGACCGGCGCGCCCCATGCCGATGGTGTAGACCTTGATGCCCAGCGTCTCGGCGGCGTCGGCCGCGGTCAGCGGGTCCATCTGGCCGGCGTTGTTGACGCCATCGGTGAGCAGGATCACGATCCGGCTCTTGGCCGCCGACTCCTTGAGCATGTTGGCCGCGTTGGCCAGCCCCATGCCGATCGCGGTGCCGTCTTCGATGCCCAACTCGGTGGCCAGCTTGGTCTGCTCCATCATGCGGCCCAGGACGTTCTTGTCCACGGTGGGCGGGCTTTGGTTGAAGGCATTGCTGGCAAAGACCACCAGGCCGATCTGGTCATAGGGCCGCTCGGCGATGAATTCTTCGATGACCTCCTTGGCCGCCTCCAGCCGATTCTGCGGCTGAAAATCCAGCGAGGCCATGCTGCCCGAGATGTCGAGCGCCAGGGCGATATCGACGCCTTGACCGTGGATGATGTCGCGCGCTTCGACAAATTGGGGACGCGCCAGCCCCAGTATGATCAGCCCGAGCGTCAGTGCGCGCAGCAGACCGAGCAAAGGTCGAAAGCTTACC
>JAAUPU010000608.1 GCA_012032975.1 Caldilineaceae bacterium
GGTCTACTCCAACGCACCGTTAGACAAGCGCCAGAAGCTCGAAAATTCGCTGGTCAGCCGCGCACATACCATCATCGATCTTGGCGAGGATGAGTTTACCGTCGGTCGGCTGCACCCCATGCTGGACAACGATCTGCGCATCAAGCGGCTGCATCAGGAAGCCGCCGACCCTGAAACCGCGCTGATCCTGCTCGATGTGGTGCTGGGCGACGGCGCACACCCAGACCCTGCCGGTGAGTTGGCGTCGGAGATCGCCGCTGCGCGCGCTGCCGCGGCCAAGGCTGGGCGTTTTCTGGAAGTGGTGGTGGTGGTGGTGGGTACGGACGATGATCCCCAGGGGATGGACGCGCAGGTGGCGACGTTGAAAGGGGCTGGGGCGCGGGTGGAAGTCAACAACGAGGAGGCGGTGCGGCGCGTGGGCGAAACCCTGCGCAGGCTCAACCGTGTCAACGACTTGACGCCGGTCGATCTGGCCACGCTCCACGAACCATTGGCCGCCATCAACGTGGGGCTGGAAGCATTTGCCGACAGTCTGATCAGCCAGGAAGCGCCAGTCGTTCACGTCGATTGGCGCCCGCCGCCGGCGGCAACGAACGGCTGATGGGTATTCTTGCTCGCATGAAGGGCTAGAAGAGAATGGTGCGTAGACGGTGGTGCGTGTACAAATTTACGCACAACGTTCTACGCACCAAACCAACCTATACCACTCCCAATTTACTCCTGCCCCGGCATCTTTATTTCGGCCTCTGCCTGGGCGGAGACCTCGTCAAATCCATACCGTTGGTTTTCATCTGCCGTGAGCATGGGCGGGTCGCGGGATATCCGTCGCTCGGCCTGTGCGAGCAGGTCGGACGCTTGCAACGGCCAGATGCGCGCGTTGCCATCCCAGCTCGCTGTCGCCACCTGCGTGGAGTCGGGGTGGAACGCGGCGTCCATCACTCGCTGTTTGTGACCGGCCAGGATGTAGAGCTGTGCGCCGCTCTGCGCATCCCAAATGCGCGCTGTATTGTCCAGACCCGTGGTGACAATCGTTCGACCGTCGGGGCTGAACGCGATCGAAACCAGCTCCTTGGTGTGGCCGGCCAGTTGGTGCAGGCTTTGACCGCTGACTGCATCCCACAAAATGGCCTTGGTGTCCCAGCTGGCAGTGAGTACCTGCTCGCCGTTCGGACTAAAGAGCGCGGAGACCACCCGCCCCGTGTGGTCGTTGAGAATGCGCAACGTTCTGCCCGTGGCTGCGTCCCAAATTCGGCTGGTTCCGTCGGCGCTGGCCGTGACGATCTTGCGCCCGTCGGGGCTGAACGCAGCGAAGAGTACCTGATCCAGATGGCCGGTGAGATTGGTCAAGGCTGCGCCGCTTTGGGCATCCCAAACGCGCGCGGTCGTGTCATTGGATGCAGTCACCACCCGGTTGCCATCGGGGCTAAACAGGGCAGAGTTGATGCGTGCGCCGTGGCCGGTCAATGACGTGTTGAGCGTACCTCGAATCGGATCCCAGACGCGCGCCTCGCCCAGGTCGTCGGTCGTGACGACACGCCGTCCATCCGGGCTAAACTGGGCCGCAGTGAGCTTGCCGGCATGGCCGGTCAACGCCATCGGCGGGCGGGGGCTGAAGACCGACCAGACCAAAGCCGTGCCATCGTCGGCGGTCAGGAGACGCGCCCCGTCAGGACTGAACGAGGCCGTGACCAGGCTGCGGGTATGCGCCGGCAGGCTGCGCACCTCTTCGCCGCTGGCCACGTCCCAGATGCGTGCGGTGTTGTCCCAACTGGCGGTCACCACCTGTGCCCCGTCCGGGCTGAACGCCACATCGACCACACGTCGTGTGTGGCCGGACAAGGTCTCTTTGTCCAGATCGCTGGCCGTGCTCCAGACCCGAGCCGTGTCATCATCGCTGGCGGTGACGATCTGATATCCGTCCTCTGTGCTGGGCGTTGGGCTAAAGGCGGCGGAGCGCACGCTCTCGCGGTGGCCGAGCAGGGTCTGAACCAACTCACCGGTCGCGACGTTCCAAAGCCGCGCCGCTGCGTCTTCACCTGTCGAAATCAGCAAACGGCCATCGGGGCTGTAGCGCACAGACAAGACCTTGCGTTCGTGGCAACAGAGACGACGCACTTCGCCACCCAGCAGCGCATCCCAGACCAGAACAACGCCGTCTGCACCGCCGGTCGTCACCTGGGTTCCATCAGGGCTGAACGCCGCATCCACGACCGCGCCTTCGTGGCCCGCCAGGTCGATGGAGTTGCCATCGGTCAACGTCCATAGCTTGGCCGCGCCCACTTCGGAGACGGTCAACAGCCTGGCGCCATCGGGGCTAAACCGGACCATTCGCACACGCTCTTGATGCCCAGCGAGCGTCTGCAACAGGGCGCCGTTTGCGGCATCCCAGATGCGCGCCGTGCCATCATCGCTGCTCGTGGCAAAGCGACTCCCGTCGGGGCTGAAGCGCACGCCGCTCACATCCTGGTCGTGGCCGGCCAGGTCGACCAGACGCACGCCGGTGGCGGCATCCCAAAGCTGCACAATGCCGCCGCGCCCCGCGGTCACAACCCGTTCGCCGCTTGGATCGATATCGCCAACGCGGATGCGCAGGCGTTCGTCCACCAATTCTTGCAGTGTGTCGCCCGTCTCGGCAGACCAGATGCGCGCGGTGCCGTCATCGCTGACCGTGAAGATCCGCTCACCATCCTGGGTAAAGACGACCGTGCGCACGGCGCCCCGATGACCGATCAAGGCGCGCTCTTCGGCGCCAGATGGCATGGCCCACAGACGGACGGTGCCATCCTCGCTGGCGGTGGCGATCTGGTTGCCTCGCGGGTTGAACTCGGCGGCAACCACACCCAGCGTGTGGCCGGCCATAGTCTGGATCGGCGCACCGCTGCTTGCCTCCCAGACCCGCGCCGAACCGTCTTGGCTTGCTGTCAAGATCTGCTCGCCGTTGCCGCTATACTCGGCAGAGATGACGGTCGCAGTGTGGCCCGAGATGATGCTAGCCTCTTCGCCCGTGGCGCTGTTCCAGGTGCGAGCGATGCCGTCGGCGCCAGCAGTGACGATGGTCTCTCCGGTTGGGTGAAAGCGAGCGGAGTTGAGCCGAGTTTCATGTTTGTCGAGCAGTAAACGTTCTTCGCCGGTTGCTACATCCCACACGCGCGCGCTTTGATCCCAGCTTGCCGTGACCAGACGCTCGCCATCGGAGCTGAAATCGACAGAACGCACACGGTCTTCGTGGCCGGCCAATGTCTGCAGCCGCTCGCCGGTCGCCGTGTTCCAGATGGCAGCGGTGCGGTCGTCGCTGGCGGTCGCGACCTGCTGACCATCGGGGCTGAAAATTGCTGCCGTTACCTTGCCTTGATGACCCTCATAGAGGACAAGTTGCTCACCGCTCGTCCCATCCCAAAGACGAGCCGTGCCGTCATCGCTGGCGGTCAACACCTGCTGGCCGTCCGCACTGAAGAGCGCCGAGACGACCGATCGGTGTGGCCGGTCAGCGTGTGAAGCAGCGCGCCGC
>JAAUPU010000609.1 GCA_012032975.1 Caldilineaceae bacterium
GGCGAGGATCGCGCCCATGCGCCGCTGGAGAAAGGCGACGCTGTGCGGGGTCAACTGGCCGAACTGGCCGCCAATCCGCTGGTCAAGAGCGTGCGCCGTCTGATCCAGTCCGAGGGAGTGGATTTTCCGCTCCAGCCCGATTTCGTGCGTGGCGTCAAGCTGGTGGCTGAACACGGTCTGCGCTTTGATTTGTGCATCTTCCACCCGCAACTGGCCAACACGGTCCGCCTGGTCGAGCAATGCCCAGAGGTCAGCTTTGTGCTCGACCACATCGGCAAACCCGACATCAAGAATGGGCTGATGGAGCCGTGGCGGGAAGAGATCGTGGCGCTGGCCAGCTTGCCCAACGTCTATTGCAAGCTCTCCGGCATGGTCACCGAGGCCGATCACCAGCGCTGGACGCCCGACGACCTCAAGCCCTACATCGACCATGTGGTGGCTGCCTTTGGCAAAGAGCGCATCATGTACGGCGGCGACTGGCCGGTCTCCACCCAGGCGGCTACCTACCGCCGCTGGCTCGAAACGCTCGACTGGGCCACCGCCGATTTTTCTCCGGCAGACAAGCACAAGCTTTTCTATCAAAACGCGGTGGACTTCTACGGTCTGCCGTCCTAACTTCGACGTTACGGTGCTGCCATGATCGATTGCGATATTCACAACGAACTGCCCTCGCTGGAGACGCTCTACCCCTATCTGCCCGACCACTGGCGCGACTATTGCGAAGAGTCGGCCTTTGTCGGGCCGGACGCCAATGACTATCCGGCCGGCGCGCCGACCACGCCCGTCCAGATGCCAGGCCAACGCAAGGCCGCCCGGCTCGGATTTGGCGTTGCTGCGTGCGCAGACGTTGGACAGTTGGCAGTTGGATTTTGGCATCCTCAACTGTAGCTACCGCGTGCAGAGTGTCCACAACCAGGATCTGGCCGCGTCGCTGGCAACCGCCATCAACCAGTGGCAAATCGACGCGTGGCTGAGCCAGGAAGCCCGGCTGCGCGCTTCGCTGGTCGTGCCCAGCCAGAACCCGGCATTGGCCGCCGCCGAGATCGACCGCTTTGGCGACCATCCCGGCTTCGTGCAGTTGGTGTTGCCGGTGCGCTCGGCGCTGCCCTACGGCAATCGCAACTATGACCCCATCTTCGAGCGGCCGTCCGCCACGACCTGGCCATCGGCATCCAATTTGGCGGCGCGCCCGGCAATCCGCCCACACCGGTCGGCTGGCCCTCGACCTATGTCGAAGAGGTCGCCGGCATGGCGCAGGTCTTCCAGTCCCAGGTCATCAGCCTGATCGTCGAGGGCGCGTTCGACCGTTTTCCGGGGCTGCGCGTGGCGCTGATCGAGGGCGGCTTCACCTGGATGCCGTCGTTGATGTGGCGCATCGACAAGGAGTGGAAGGGGCTGCGCCACAACACGCCCTGGGTCAGGCGTCCGCCCTCCGACTACATGCGCGATCACATCCGCCTGACCACCCAGCCGCTGGACGCGCCGCCCAACCCGGACCACCTGCGCCAGATCGTCGAGCAGATGGAATCGGACGACATGCTCATGCTGGCCAGTGACTATCCCCATTTCTATGCCAACGACCCGCGCGACGCCCTGCTGGCCCACTTGGATGCGCCGCTGGCGGACAAGATCGCGCACGCCAATGCGGCTACGTTCTATCGGCTGTGATGGGTCGCGTCAGACTATTCATGATGCATCCATCGTCGTTTGAGAGTGCGAATTGAGCGGGTTATTGATTCCAACTGGCTCGTTGATCGAAGAGTATTGGCGACAATTTGAGGCAGATGTCGACACAAATGCTTCGGACCAGGCGCTTAGCAAGGTCTTTCCACATGGCCGCGCAATGATTCGCTCGCTGAGGTGCTGGTTAAGGCAACCTTGCTCAACGCCCTCTACAAGACGAATATCTATGCGATCCGGGCGGTCGCACAACATATTCGGGCTTTGCAGGTAGATGAATCGCTTGCTGCGCAGGACTTGGCAATCGTAGAGAAAATCGCCCGGGTTGAGTTCAATGGCAAACGCAGAAGGAACTACTCCTTTGCGACCAAGTATTGCGCCTGGCATCGGCCCGAGCTGTATCCAATCTACGATCGAAATGTAGACTATCTGCTCTGGGGCTATCATTGTCAAGAACAATTCGCAGATTTTGATCGCCGGGATATGTGGAGTGACTACGCGGCGTTCGTACGTATCTACGATGCGTTTCGCAGCCACTTTTCATTGGAAGCCTATTCCTATCGCCAGATTGACAAGTTCCTTTGGCGTTACGGACGACAAGGTTAGCCTGTACTCAGCAATTCGATGTCTGTTTACGTCAGTTTCGGATATCAGAGGAGGAGAACGATGGAAGCCACGATGACCCTTGCACCGGAGACCGTGCAACCGACACGCACCAAAATCCCCGTGATCGACTGCGACATCCACAATGCCCCGCCTTCCAACGACGTGATCGCTGGCTATCTGCCGGCGCGGTGGCGCGAGCACATGCGCACCATCGGCATGCGCGGTCACTACGGCGGTGCGTATCCGCGCGCCGTTCCCAACGCGGCGCGCCACGATGCCTGGCCGGAAAACGGCCAGCCGCCCGGTTCCGATCTGGCCTTTATGCAGGCTCAGTTGTTGGATGCCTGGGACATCGAGATCGGCATCCTCAACCCGCTGATGGGCGCGGGCGGCCAGTTGAATCTGGAGTTCGGCGCGGCGTTGGCCAGCGCGATCAACGACTGGCAGATCGACGCCTGGCTGGAGCCGGAGCCGCGGCTGCGCGCCTCGCTGGTGGTGGCCTACGAAGATGGCGACCTAGCCGCGCGCGAGATCCAACGGCTGGGCGATCATCCCGGTTTTGTGCAGGTGCTGCTGGTCGTGCGCACCGCGGAACCGCTGGGCCGGCGCAAATATTGGAAGATGTACGAGGCAGCCGAACGCCACAACCTGCCCATCGGCATCCATGTTTGCGGCGCGGGCGGCGGGCCGATCACCGGCGCGGGGTTCCCTTCGCACTACATCGAGGACCACGGCGGCATGCCCCAGGCCTTCCAGGCCCAGATCATCAGCATGGTGATGGAGGGGGTCTTCGAGCGATTTCCCACGCTCAAAATCGTGCTGATCGAAGGCGGTTTTGCCTGGCTGCCGTCGCTGCTCTGGCGCATGGACGAGAGCTGGGAGCGGCTCAAGGATGAGGTGCCTGGCCTCAAGCGCGCGCCCTCTGAAACGGTGCGCGAGCATTTCTGGATCACGACTCAGCCGATGGAGGAGCCGCCCCAGCGCCGTTTCTTCCACCAGTTCCTGGATCAGTTGGACATGAACGACCGCTTCATGTTCGCCACCGACTATCCCCACTGGGATTTCGACGCGCCGGACCGCGCCTTCCCGGTCGAGTTGGACCCGAAGCTGAAACGGGCCTTCATGGCTGGCAATGCGCGGGCACTTTATGGTCTTTGAGGTTTTCTAAAAAAGCTTTGCCACGAATTTCACGAATTACACGAATTTCTCTGACCTAATTCG
>JAAUPU010000610.1 GCA_012032975.1 Caldilineaceae bacterium
TCCGCAAGGACAGGCGTCAAGGCGTTGAATGGTTTCCTGACGCACGAGCACCGCCAATGGTGGAAGCCGTGATGGTATTACCCGAACTCATACCGGAGAACCTGGCTCGTTTCCAACTGCGACTGGCGCGCATCATGCGCGAGCACGGCCCGACGATCTGCGAGCAGTGGCAGGTGGCGTATCCGCAGGCGCTGGAGGATGCGACGCTAGCGTATGTGAGGCGGGAATTGCGGATGTTGGGGTTGGTCGAGGTTATAAGTGAGTTGCAGTCGACGCCGCGTGCATGAGCGAATCCGGTGGGAGGTTCGAGCCGTAGCGGTACAAACCCTGCGGTTCGTGTTGCTATGCACAGCCGCCTTGCACCCGTCGATTCGCAGTCTATAGCATCTCCACCCAGTTCTCGCACTGCAAATTCGGAACCCGGCCGAACTCCCTCACATTGTTCGTCACCAAAATCTGCTGGTGCGCCAGTGCATGGGCCGCAATGAACAGATCGGTTGAACCTATCGGCTGACTCGTTTTCTGAAGATGAGCACGGATATCCCCGTAGACGTGCGCAGCACGGTAGTCATACGCCAGCACCTCGAACGCTGCCAGAAAAACGTCCAGGGTCGCATGATTGCGGGCCGGATGAGCGCTGTTGGCGGCGCCATAGCGAAGTTCGGATACGACAATCGACGACAGCGCCACTTCATCGGGCGAGCATTGTTTCAGGCGGTCCTCTACCTGAGGATAGCGGCCATTCATCAGATAGATGCAGATGTCCGTATCAAGCAAATAGGCCATCCCAATCTCGCTCCTGTGGCAGGGCATCGTCGACATCTTCGACGGCCACATCCCATTGAAACGCTCGCAGTTGCTCCAGCCACCGCGACCAGAAGTCTTCCTCGCGGGGGATCAACAGGAGGCCCACCGGAGTTTGCTTGACGATCACCTCTTCGCAGTCGAAGCGGACGGACTTCGGAATGCGCACAGCCTGACTCCCGCCACTCTGGAATACCTTCGCAGTCAACATCGCTCCCTCCTTTGTCGTCCACCCAGGTAGTATATACAAGTCTATATATACTACCTGGAAGGGATCACACGAGTCAAATCCAGACGAACGTATGCGCACGCTCCTTTGCTTGGACGGCGTCAACTCGATCTGGCCAGCGCACAAGTACTGGATACTACCATTGCCGACCCGATCTAGACGGGATGACTGACTTTGGGTATAGTACTTTCTCATCCACCGTAGTCACATCGCAAGATGACGCCGCAGTCAAAGGAAACCGCCATGTCACAAACCATTCGCGCCGCGCTGCTCCAGGCGACCTGGACCGGCGATATGGCATCCATGATCGACAAGCACGAAAACTATGCGCGCCAAGCAGCCGAACAGGGCAGCCGGGTGATGTGCTTTCAGGAGTTGTTCTACGGTCCCTACTTCTGCCAGGTACAGGATGCCAGCTTCTACAGTTTCGCCGAGCCGATTCCCGGCGGGCCGACCACGGAACGGATGCAGCGGCTGGCTGAAGAGACGGGCATGGTGTTGATCGTGCCCATGTACGAGGAGGAGAAGCCGGGTCTCTACTACAACACCGCCGGCGGTGATCGACGCCGACGGCAGCTATCTGGGCAAATATCGCAAGACCCACCTGCCCCATCTGCCCGGCTTCTGGGAGAAGTATTACTTCCGTCCCGGCAACCTGGGCTATCCGGTCTTCGACACCGCGGTGGGCAAGGTGGGAGTCTACATCTGCTATGACCGCCACTTTCCCGAAGGCGCGCGTGCGCTCGGTCTCAACGGCGCGGAGATCGTCTTTATCCCGTCGGCCACCTCGCGCGGGCTTTCGCAACACCTCTGGCGCATCGAGCAGACCAGCCACGCCATCGCCAACGGCTACTTCGTGGGCACCATCAACCGCGTCGGCGTCGAGGCGGAGATCGGGGACAACGACTTCTACGGCCAGAGTTACTTCTGCACCCCGCGCGGCGAATTCGTCACGACGCTGGGCGATCGCGACGATCTGCCCGGCCAGGGCGACGCGATCGCTGAAGAACTCATCGTACGCGACCTCGACCTGGGGCTGATCAAGGAGGTGCGCGACACCTGGCAGTTCTATCGGGATCGACGACCGGATATGTACGGCGAACTGGTTGAGCCGTAGGGACTGGAGATTGGAGACTGGCACCTGACCCGGACCACTAATCTCCAATTTCCAATCTCCAATTTCCATCCCCCTGAAAGGAACCTGACATGACCACCCTCATCAAAACGGCGTCATCGTCACTGCCGGCGACACCTATCAAGCCGACCTGCTGATCGAGGATGGCGTGATAGCCCTCATTGGCCGCGAACTGCCGCCGGGCGACGTCCAGGTGATCGACGCCGCCGGCAAGTTGCTGCTGCCCGGCGGCATTGATGTACACACCCATCTCGAACTGCCCTTCGGCGGCACGCTCTCGTCCGATGATTTTTTCACGGGGCATCGCGCCGCGGCCTTTGGCGCAACGACCAGCCACATCGACTTCGTGATCCAGCCCAAAGGCGGCTCCCTGGCCGAGGGTGTTGAGACGTGGCGCGCCAAGGCTGCGGGCAAGGCGGCCATCGACTACGGCTTCCACATGGCCATCACCGACCTGCGCGACGAGGTGATGGCGGAGATTCCCAGCCTGATCGACGAGGGCATCACCAGCCTCAAGCTCTTCATGGCCTACAAAGGCGTGCTTCAGGTCGATGACACGACCCTCTTCCGCGCCATGACGACCGCGGCCGAGCACGGTATGTTGACCATGGTCCACGCGGAAAATGGCGATGTGATCGCCGAGCTGACCACCAAGCTGCTTGGCGAAGGCAAAACCGCGCCCAAATATCACGCGACCGCACACCCGGCCATGGCCGAAGCGGAGGCGACTGGCCGCGCCGTGGCGCTGGCTGGCATCGCCGGCGCGCCGCTCTACGTGGTCCACATGACCTGCGAGGAATCGGTCGAACAGTTGGTGTTGGGTCGCGCCAAGGGCTTTCCCGTCATGGGCGAAACCTGCACCCAATACATGTTCGTCTTCGAGGAGGACCTGGCCAGGCCCGGCTTCGAGGGGGCCAAGTATGTCTGTTCGCCGCCGGTGCGCCAGCCCAAGGACGCCGTCGTGCTCTGGCGCAATCTGGCCAACGGCACCTTGCAGGTCGTCTCCACCGACCACTGCCCCTTCTGGTACGAAGGCAGTGTACAAGGACGCATCCCCGGCAAAGAACTGGGCAAGACGAGCTTCGACAAGATCCCCAACGGCATGCCCGGTCTCGAAGACCGCATGGCTGTCATCTGGCATCACGGCGTCAACGGGGGCCATTTCAGCGCCAACCGCTTCGTCGAACTCACCAGCACCAACCCGGCCAAGATCTTCGGCCTTTATCCGCGCAAAGGGACCATCGCCATCGGCTCGGATGCCGACATCGTCCTCTGGGATCCGGAGCACGAACATACCATCTCCGCGGCGACGCAGCACCAGAACACCGACTACA
>JAAUPU010000032.1 GCA_012032975.1 Caldilineaceae bacterium
GTATCGGCCTGCTTTGGGCTTTCTGAAAATGCCGCTGGCTGCTGTGCTAAGAGCCGACAAGACCCGTCTCCCCCCATGCTTGGTCCACGATTCAGATCAGGCTACAATGTACCACCAAGTGTATCAATCCCTAAATCATTCCGAATTCTTCGATTCGGTTTGACTCTGTCGAAGTCTCTATTTCAGGAGCAATGATGGCAAGTAAATCTAGTTCGTCCAGGTCTTCAAGCCGGCGCGCTGCACAGCGCGAGCGGAATGCAAAACAGCGTCGTCAGACGAATTATCTGTTGATTGGCGGCGCCGCGATCTTCGTAGCGTTGATTGCGCTTGTCGTCTTCATCAACGTGCGCAATCAGGCTCCGGTTGGGGGCGAGCAGAGCTTTTCTTCTCAGGGGAATATTCACATTCCCTTTGGCACAGCCTCGCCCATTGCCTACAACAGTGCCCCGCCGACTTCCGGCCCCCATTACGGCAACCTGGCGGCTTGGAATATCTATACCGAACCTCAACGCTATGAGCAGGTCGTCCACAACATGGAGGATGGCGGCGTCTTGGTTTACTATCAATGCCAGGACGGCTGCCCGGAGATCGTCAGCCAATTGGAGGCGATAGTTGACCCCATATATTCGGGCCGGTCGCCATGTGCTGATGATGCCCAACGACCCCAACTGGACGGTCGGCGACAGTCTGCCATTGCATCAGGATATGGGCGCCGCCATCGCTTTGACCGCGTGGCAAAAGCTTCTCACGATGGACGCGGTGGATGAGGAAGTGGTGCGTAGCTTTATTGACCGCTATGAAGGGATTGACCACCACCTGCGGTAGTGAACTGCCAGTCCTTGCGATGCGTACTCCTCGTCCCGAGATCCCTCCGATAAGCCTGGCAACCGGTCTGCGCTACAGCTTTCCATCCGACATGGCTGCCAACAATGCCATACCCCCATGCACCGGGTCAGCAGCCACCCGTTCAGACAGCGCCTGCGCCTGCCTTTGAGCGTCGGCGCGGATCGTCTCCCCATCCATGCTCAACACAGCCCCATTGCGCACCAACACTCGCCCGGCTACCATCACAGTCGTCACCTCGCGCCCGGTTGCCGAATAGACCAAGTTTGGCACAATCGTACGGATCGGGGTCTCCACGACAGGCGCCAGATTTGGCTCGGTCAAGTCGACCAGGATCAGGTCTGCTTGTTTGCCGACCTCCAGCGAACCGATCTGATCGCCGAGACCGATGGCGTGCGCCCCTTCGATGGTAGCCATGCGCAACACCTCCCACGCCGGCATCACCGTCGGATCTCGAAACTTGATCTTGTTGAAAAGTGCGGTCAGTTTCATCTCGTTGAAGAGGTTGTTGCAGTTGTTGCCCGCCGCCTGATCCGAGCCAAGCGCCACCAGCCCACCGGCTTGGCGAAAGCGATGAGCCGGCGGGACGATGCCGTCGATGATGCCAATGCTGCCAGAGCAGAGCGCCATCCTCGCGCCGCTGCGGGCGATCCGTTCGGTCTCGCCATCGGTGGCTTCGGTCAAATGGACGGCCAGCAACTGCTCGTCCAGGTAGCCGATCTTCTGCAGGTAGTCCGGGCTACGCTGACCAAAACGTTTGAGCATCTGATCGATCTCGCGGTCACACTGGGCGACATGCATGTGGATCATCAACCCCTCGCGCTCGGCCAGCCGTTTGACCGCCATCAGTTGCAGATGGCCGAGCATGTCCGGGCCTTGCGGTCCCAGCATCGTCGTGATGCGGCCATCGGCTGCCCCGTGCCAGTTGCGCACAAACTGTAGCGCGGCGTCCATGCTGGCTCGACCTGTTGCGTCGTCCAACGGATAGACCTCGCCGACTTTCCAGCCCGCCATGCCGCCGGGGGGAAGCGCGTTGATTGTGGGCGTCAACTGTGCGCGGACGCCGGCTTCGACAAAGACCTCCGCCCACCCTGGACGCGGCGTAGTGTAGTCGCCAAAGGTGGTCGTGCCGGAGCGCAACGCTTCCAGCACATTGAGCCGGGTGCCGGCCAGGCTAGCTTCCGCCGTCATGTGGCGCGCATAGGGCGCCAATGCGCGTTGCATCCAGTTGGCCACATCCTGAGCCACCCCGCGCACGATGGCCAGCGGCGTGTGCATGTGACCATCGACAAGACCCGGCAGCACCGCGCAGCCGCTGGCATCTATGATCTCGTCGGCATCGTAGCGGATGGTCGCATCGTCACTGGCAACCACGTCAATGAGCCGCCCGTCACGAATCGCCACCGCGCCGTCGGCCACATAGCCAACGCCGTCGCCCTGCATGGTCAAGAGATGACCGTGGGTGATCAATGTGTCTATATGTTCAGTCATGGGTCAATCCTATTCTCTCGGGCGATGGCGATGGTGAATCATTGAAATGATCGAGTCGGGGGTAAGCGGTCTTCACGGGTTGAGCATCAGTGTGACCGTCGCCATTTCCACACCGTTCACACCACAGCCAGACGGTGTTCGCCCGGATGGTGCTTGCGAGTGCTGCGTTCGGCGAACGAATGGGTGCGAGCGACGGTATGAATGCCTGGCTCAAATGTGTCCTCGCGAATCTGGAAGATCTTGCGGGATTGATGGCCGCGAGCTTTCATGAAGTAGATTGCATATTCGAGCCGTAGACGTGCAGGATGCCGACCTTGAACGTCCAGCTCAAACGAGAACCGAATCTCATCGCCGATCCGAAGATCGGTGTCGCTGACCTGAAGAGTGACCACCGCAACCTGTTTGGGATCGCCAAAGCCGAAGAGCGAAAGCGCGCGGCTGCTACCGGCTTTCAACAGGGTGCGGCAGCCATGCTTGATGATCCAGTCGGTCCGTTCCGAGCGGCCCTGCCACGTCTCGCAAAGGTCCAGCACCAGTTCTGGGTGATCTTTGGAGATGTCGTTGAGGTTGTTGGCCACGCTGCGCCGGACGTACTCGGATTCGTCGTCCTTCAACTGTTCCAGGATGGGCAGAATGGGGCCACGGGTCGCGCTTGAACGCTGGCAATGCTATCGCCCAGGGCAGTCGAGGGCGACATCCTTCGCTGGCCAATCGACGCAGATGCTCGTTCTTATCCCCGCCCACTGCCGCAAGTAGTGCAGCGCGCGGGGCGCATCTGCGGCAAGAAACGGTCGAACCGCAAACTCTGAACTACACAGTGGCGTAAAAAAGGCCAACGCCGGCATCGAGCGCTCCCAGTCCTCCTGTCCATAACACTCCACAAAATCCGGGAAGACCATCGCATTGAAGCCAGAAAAACTTGGAGCGACACGTTGCAGAATTGCCAGACTTTCAGCGTACTCGTCTGGCAGCGCTATGTGAAGCGCACATGAGATATGGCGCATTCGCTCTTTGAGTTCAAGAGCCTCCCACTTCTCGTCCAAGACTGCCCGTGTGAAAGATTGCTGGTCGAAGCCGGGAGCCACCCCCTGGATCTCGGTGCCGAGCCTCTCGACAAACGCTGGCGTGAAGAACCGATCCTTGAGCGCTTCTGCCATTGTCAAATCCTTGTGGCATTTCTTCGTGAAGAGGTCGCATCTGCAAGAGCCAGAGCAAGGCCAGCCCGGGCCGAAAGACCCAACGGCGTGTATCCCAATTCGCGGGCGGCGCCATCGCCAAAGAGGGCGGCGATCAGTGTCGGCTCGCCGTTTTCAGCGAGAAATGGTTCGAGTACGATGCGGGTGTACGCGATGTCGTCATTGTCAAGTTTGGGTTCGGCCACGCCGGCCATTGCCATTGCTTGGCCCTCCTGTTCAAGCAGCGCACCCAGTGATCGTGCGGCGCCATGTAGTTGAATATACGCGGTGCGGTGAATGCAGGTGAGAAGCTCCTCGCGCACCTTGGCGGGGGTCTGCGGTTCGCTTGTCCATAGCCAGGCTGTGATCCACGGTTCAGCCCACACGGCTGGCCGATAGACCACAGAGGTGCGTCGGTGTTTTAGCTCATCGGCGTAGCGGTTGGTCCATCCACCCAGGAGGTCATCCACCACGACCATAGAAACGCGAAAATCGCCGGGATGTCGTGTCGTTCAGATTGTGCTTCCGCCGAGGCATTTGCGCCGATGCGGTCCGCGCCAAAGGCCAACAGGTCATCCACGAACAGGTGTAGATGCTCCTTGCCCATCGGGTTCATGACCACCAGCGGAAGCTTGAGATCGCCTGTGTCGTCGTCAATCAGGCGCGCAGGTAGGCCTCGAACCGTTCCCTGTTACGCGGCAACGCATACAGTTCGCGCTGCGTGTCGAGCAAAGGAACATAGGCCAGGTTCATGGGCCACCTATACCGCTGAAGTGGAAATCTGTGGCGAATTGATGGATGACCCAATCGGCATCCACAGGCCACGGACAAGGCATCTCATTCTAGCTCGCTGACTTTGCGCTCTGCCTTTGCCAACCAGTCTGGGTTGATCGTCACGCCCCAGCCGGGTCCGTCGGGTATCATCACGCGGCCATCGACCGTTTCCAGCACAGGTGTGAAGAGATCGCTCACCCACGGCGTCGGCTCAATCGAAAACTCGACGTGAGGGCCGGCATTGGCGATTGCACCCATCATGTGCAGCGTGAAGACGGTGACGAGCGAGTGGTTGGCCGAATGGGGCACGCAGGGCAAGCCAGCCTGCTCCGCCATCTTGGCCACGCGCAGCGCACGGGTCAAGCCGCCGATGTAGCAGATGTCCGGCTGGGCAATATCGACCACCGCGCCCGAGATGATGCGCCGCCATTGTTGCAGGTCATAGTCCTGTTCACCCCCCGCCACGGAGATATCCAGCGTCGCCGCCACTTCGGCTGTCCATTCCAGCTCCCAATAGGGACAGGGTTCCTCAAAATGGCCGAAGTTGTGCGCTTCGAGCAATCTGCCGACTTCAATGGCCCTGGCTGGCGTGTAGCAACTGTTGCCATCCGCCAGCAGGGTCACATCGTCGCCTACCGCCTTGCGCACTGTGGGGATCAGCGCCTCCGTCCGCCCCGGCCACTGATCCTCGTCGTGGCCGGCCACCTTGCCCACTCGTATCTTGAAGGCGCGGTAACCGTGGCTGTCACAGAAACGGGAGAGCCGTTCGGCCTCCGCTTCCGGCGTGATGTCACGGCGCATACTTGAACCATAGACCGGAAACGGGCGGGGCTGTCCGCCGAGCAGCTCGCAGACCGACTTATCGGCCAGCTTGCCGCGCAGATCCCAAAGCGCAGTATCGAGACCGGTCAACGCCCGGCAGACATAGGAGCCGGGAAATTTGTAGGTGGCCTCGATGACCGCATCGGACAAGCCCTCCAGGTCATCGGCATCGCGGCCCAGTGCTAGCGGGGCCACCTGGCGGTGCAAGACGGCTGCCGTGATGTCGGCGTTAAAGGTAGAGACCTGGCCGATGCCCTCGGCCCCGCTCTCTGTGCGTATTCGTACGATGCCGACCTGTTGGCCGACCGTGAAGCTCTCGACACTTTGAATCTTCATAGGGTGCTCCTGGGAGACAGTCGATGGAATGCGTTACTTTGGGCTGTGGCACAGTTGGGGAAAGAAGCGATGCATTTTCTATGCGGGGACGGATACCTGATAGTCGATGGACAAAAGTATGAAATGTTCGCTTCACTGGTGTAATATCGAATTTGACAGCAAATAGTGTCTGGATTATAGTGTAGGCTGCAAGACGTTGAAAGTTCTGATCAAGTTGCGTTGAAACGGTGTCTAGTAGGCTTGTTTCTCTCATCTTTAAGAAGTGAAGGCGTTTTGCGGCAGAATGAACGCAGTATTTAGTCAACACAGGAAGTGTACCAAATGAGTGAACAACGTTTGACCGGCACCGTGAAGTGGTTCAATGATCAGAAGGGCTACGGATTCATCGCCTACGAGGGTGGCAAAGATGTCTTTGTTCACCACTCTGCAATCCAGTCCCAGGGCTTCCGCAGTCTCGCGGAAGGTGAGCGAGTTGAGTTCTCGATTGAGCAGGGTCCGAAAGGGCCAGCCGCAGCCAACGTCACCAAGATCTAATTGGCTATAGACCGCTTCTGGCGGTGATGTTAAAAAAAGGAACCGGCATTCCGCCGGTTCCTTTTTTGTTGTTAGAGATGTCGTGCTGGGCCTAATCGACGGGTCACCCCGATGTTTGATCATGTGTAGATTTAATTGTATTCTGACCTCAATACTGGCAGGCAGCCAGCAGTGAATGAGTCTTTCCATCGAAACAGTCCGGAGGTGAGGGAGCACTATGAGATTAGCGCAGCAACTTGATAAGCTGGGGACCGAAACTGCGTTTGCAGTCTCTGGGGCAGCGGCTGCCTGGGCAGCCAAGGGCCACAAAGTCTATCCCTTCCATCTGGGTGACATCAACTTGCCGACGCCTGAGAATGTCGTGGACGCGGCCTTCAAGGCCATCCGCGATGGCTACACGGGCTACTGTCCTGCCGCGGGAATCCCGCAACTGAGGGCGGTTTTGGCGGACGACGTGGGCGCCAAGCGCGACGTCCACTACAGCGCAGAGCAAGTCTCTGTTCAACCTGGCGGCAAACCAGTGATCGGCAAGTTTCTGGCTGCCGTGATGAATCCCGGTGATGAGGTACTCTATCCGAATCCGGGCTATCCGATCTATGAATCGCAGATCGAGTATCAGCGTGGGGTTGCGATTCCCTATGGCTACATCGAGACGGATACTGGATTTGCCCTGGATCTGGACGGTATCAGACGTTCGATCAGCGACCGGACGACCGCTCTCATTTACAACAATTACCAGAATCCGACCGGCGCGCAATCGACACGTCAAGAGGTCGAGGCGCTGGCCAAGTTGGCGCTTGAGCACGATCTATGGGTGATGAGCGACGATGCCTATCATGAGATGCGCTACAGCGGAGATCCCTTGACGATTGTGGATCTGCCGGGGATGCAGGAGCGGACGGTGATCCTCTACACCTGCTCCAAGCGTTTCGCCATGACCGGCTGGCGGCTGGGCGCGGCGATCGGCCCCCAACCCGTGATCGATGTGATCAACAAGATCAATACCAACGTCGAATCTTGTTCCACCCATTTCATCCAGCGCGCCATGGTCGAGGCCATCCCCGGCGATTCCAGCGGGCCGGATGCTATCCTGGCGACGTTGCTTGAACGGCGCGACGCTGCGGTGGCCGGACTCAACGCCATCAACGGCATCTCCATTCAGCCACCGGAAAGCACCTTCTATCTCTTCCCCAACGTCACCCAGATTATGGAACGCAAGGGCTATAGCGATGTCAACCAGTTGATGGACGAAGCCCTGCGCCTGGCCAACGTTTCGTTCTGCACCCGCAAGCACTTTGGTCGGCCCGTGGCTGGCGAAACCCAACACTTTATTCGCCTGGCCTACTCTGGCATTGATGTAGCCGACATCAACGCAGGGCTGGCGAGCTTGAAAGCGTACTTCGAGGCGTAGGCCAGAAGACGCACAGCATTTACGCCGAATTTGAGATATTGCAAGAATCGAGAATCTTTTGACCCAGTCTGAAAATGTCATCGACGCGGAAGCTGCCGAAAGCTTGGCAGATGTCACTGTCGATCAGTTGACCCAACCTCTACAAGACGCCGTCGCCCGTGCCGGCTGGCCCAGCCTGATGCCCGTGCAGGCGCGTTCCATTCCCTACCTGATGGCAGGCCGCGATGTGATGGTCC
Source organism: Caldilineaceae bacterium (assembly GCA_012032975.1). The sequence goes on from JAAUPU010000032.1 coordinate 7,623, forward strand.
AGGCGCGCACCGGCAGCGGCAAGACCGGCGCTTTTCTCCTGCCCATGCTCGAACGCCTCGACCCCGCACGACCCGAGTGTCAGGCGCTGGTGCTGGTGCCGACCCGCGAACTGGCTCGCCAGGTCCATCGGGAGGCGGAGATGTTGTGCGCAGGGACCGGCCTGCGCTCCGTCGCGGTCTATGGTGGCGTGGGCTATGGCCCCCAGATCGACGCGCTCAAAGAGGGAGCACATATCGTGATCGGCACGCCGGGCCGCGTTCTCGATCATCTGCTCAAGCGAACCTTTTCCCTCGACAAGCTGCGCATGCTGATCTTTGACGAGGCAGACCGCATGTTGTCCATGGGCTTCTATCCCGACATGAAGCAATTACAGCGTTACCTGCCCAAACGCCGACTCAACGCCTGCATGTTCTCCGCCACCTTCCCATCCTACGTGATGCGGACGGCGCGCGAGTTCATGAGCGAGCCAGATTTTCTTACTCTCAGCCAGGATCATGTCCACGTCACCGACACGGAGCATGTCTACTACGTCGTGCCGGATATGGGCCGCGACCGCAACCTGGTGCAGATCATCGAGATCGAGAATCCAGGGTCGGCCATCATCTTTTGCAACACCAAGGTGACCGTCCACTTCGTCACCGTCGTGCTGCAACGTTTTGGCTACGACGCCGATGAGTTGAGCGCCGACCTTTCGCAGCGCGACCGAGAGCGGGTGCTGGAACGCATCCATCAAGGCACGTTGCGCTTTCTCGTTGCGACCGATGTCGCGCGCGCGGTCTAGATATCCCAGAGCTTTCCCACGTCTTTCAATATGAGCCGCCCGAAGACCCGGAAAGTTACATCCATCGCGCAGGACGCACTGGTCGAGCGGGCGCCAGCGGTGTGGCAGTCACGCTGGTGAGCAGGCGCGAAAAGGTGCAACTGGAGCGCATCGGCAAGCGCTACGAAATCGAGTTTCAGGAGTGGCCGTTGCCCACCGATGAGGATGTCGAAGCGGTGGTTGCCGAACGTTTGACCGCGCTGTTGGAAGCGCGGCTGCGCGACCGGGACAAACTCCAGACAGAGCGCAGCCTGCGTTTTGTGCCTCTCGCCCGCAGCCTGGCTGAAAGCGAAGACGAATCTGCGCTCATCACCATGCTGCTTGATGACTATTACCAGCAACTGCTTCACGCCCCGCTTGTCCAACCCGAGGAAGCGAAGCCGCAAAGCGTCTCTTCGACCCAGTCAAGCAGCCAAACGAAACCTCGACGATCACGCCGTCGCCGCCGGTGACAGAGTCACCACGAGTCTTGAACCCGTAACATGTCCCAACTGGTTGAGATCGTCGCCGCGCCCATCTCACAGCCGTGGGGGATGCGCGAATTCACCGTGCGCGATCTCAATGGTCATCTGCTCCGCTTCGGCACACAAGCATAGCCGAGATGTTTGCCACCCCTTCCTGCAAGAATGGATGCCTGCTGTGACCCCCTCGACCGCTTTGGATTGGCCGGGCAAACTCACCTTGCTTGTTCAACCCCGGATGCGCCGATGAGGGTCTGTGTAACCGGAGCAGGCGGCTATCTGGGCCGCGTCCTGGTCGAGCATTTTTCCCGATTGCCAGAGGTAGAGAGCATCACCGCGGTTGATCTGGCGCCGCCCGCTGGCGCGCTGCCGGTCATCGCCCGTTTTGTCGAAATGGATGTCCGATCCCCTGGCATCGCCGACGTCATCGCCGGACATCAGGCGGTTGTCCACACCGCGTTTGTGGTGCAATGGCCAGCCAACATGTCGGCCCGCGAGCGCCAGGAAATCAACCTCACCGGCACGCGCAATGTCGCGCAAGCCGCCGTCGCCAATCGGGTGCGACGGTTCATCTACGCCAGCAGCGTAGCGGCCTACGATCCAGAACTGGCCCGGGGGCAGTCGGTGCTCGACGAAAATTTTCCGTTGGGCCGTGGCCTTTCTCCGTTCTATTATGCCAACGACAAAGCCGCCACCGAACGCGATCTGGCGACCCTTCTGGCGAATCCTGACATCATTCTGACCAGCCTGCGTCCCCACTTTATCGTCGGTCCTGGCCGCATTGAGACGGTTGCCGCGCTGCGGGCCAGCAACATTGTGTTTCGCGGCCACGATCCTCGCCTCCAATTTGTCCACGAAGACGACGTCGCGGCTGCATTTGTGCAGGCTCTCCTAACCGAGATGCCAGGCGCGTTTAATGTCGTGCCGGACGATGCGATGCGGTTGAGCCAACTGCTGCATAGCCTTGGTCAGCGGCGGCCGCGCCAGGCGCCGCTTTGGGCTGCGCGCCTCTATCTTTGGATAACCTGGCGCTATCGCGCTTCACCCACCCATCCCTCCTGGCTAGAGGGCATACTCACCGACGCCACCGCCAGCAATCTCCGCCTGCGCGCCACCGGTTGGGCGCCGCGTTTTTCCTGTGAGCAAGCGCTGGCCGCATCCGCACCACCATAGCTCTTCTACCACGTGCAACCTTCGCACCTGTTCCACCTTGTCTGGAACATAACCACGAACTACACGGATGGTACGGCCGGACTTCTGCCCAATTCGTGTAATTCGTGTAATTCGTGTAATTCGTGGCTGACCTTCGTGGCTGAACTGAATGGATGCCCCTTTCTTTCATTGTGGCGCCGAAGCGTGAACTGGTACTATGTGGCCTAACAAGTAGCACTCGGCGCGCCTGATGCCATTCTGTGGCCGGCGCGCCTTTTTCAAAATCGATTGGCTGGGCAAAGCCTGCGGCGGTTCCATTCACGCACATCGCCAACCACAATCTCACCGTTTTGGAGCACACAACCACCATGATCAGAGCAGAAATCCGTCCGGGCGCGTACTACGATTCTGTCGTCCTCATGCAGTTGCAACGCGGCCTGGCCGCGCTGGAAGGCGTGAGCGAAGCCGGTGTTGTGATGGGCACCGACGCGAACAAAAAGCTGTTGGCCCAGAGCGGTCTGCTCCCACCCGAGGCCGCAGAGGCCAAGGCCGATGACCTACTGATCGTGGTGGCCGGCC
>JAAUPU010000611.1 GCA_012032975.1 Caldilineaceae bacterium
CCTGCCCCCGCATCGTGGATCATCTCCAGGAATTCGTGGACGGGCGGCATGTCCAGTCTGTCGATCTCTCGCTTCATCATCGTGGTGGCCAGGTCGGTCATGCCGGGAAAGCCGCCGATCATCTGCGGCATGTGCATGGCCGGGTTGCCGACGGGAACGACCTTCAGGTGGTCGACCTTGCTCTTGCTCAGAATGTCCATGCCCCAGAAGGTAAAGAATAGATCCGCCTCGATGCCCATCATTCTCGCTGCGTTGGCCAGCACCAGGCCGGGATAGGCCATGTCCAAACTGCCTTTTGAGCAGATGATGGCGAGCTTGCGTGTTTTTTCCTCACTCATGGTGGTGCTCCTCTATTGGGATGTCTTTCGATTGCGGTTGGATGTCAAGCAGTGCGCAGTGCGTGGTGGGTCAGTCAGCAGGTCGATATTTTGGTCCGCGCACCACGCACCGCGTCCTATATACAGCCCTTGGGCTTGCCCAGGCCGGCGATTCGCGCCACCTTCTTGGCCGGGCCTTTTGGATAGAGCGCATACAGCTCTTTGGTCTCCACGCCGCTCTGCTTGCTGATCGCACGCAGCGTGGGCGACTGACCGCTCTTGGCGAATTCGTCGCGCACGAAGTTGATGACGATCCAGTGGCGGTCGGTGAGCGGGTCGATGCCCTCTTCCTGGGCCAGCGCTGAGGCGATCTCCGGCGTCCATTCGTTGGGATCGGTCATGAATCCCTCGGCGTCAAAGGCTACGTTTAGTTCTGCTACGGCGTTCATGGTCTTTCCTTTCAGCATTCAATCGATGGTGACGCACACATGGCTAGCACGTCGCGTCGCGTTCGTTTAGTTGATAGAGCGGATGGCGCCGTTGAGTGCGTGTTGCTGTTGCGAAACCTTCTTGAGCATGGCCATGGTCACGGCGAGGCCGCGGCGCACATCCGGGTCGCGCATCTGGTTGGCCAGGCCGATAAACGAGATCGGCAGCTCGTCGGCCTGCTCCTCGACTTCGTGGAATCCCGCGGTCAGCGAGTTGATCAGATTCATCATTTCGGGCTGGGTCAGCGCCTTGACCGTGTTCAGGATCAGCACCACGTTGTCGCCCAGTTGGCGCACGTCTTCTTCAGAGAAGGAGGTGACGATCTGGTCGGCGATGTATACGCTCTGGCGCATGAAGCCGAAGTAACCCTTTTGCTCCAGTTCGTCCAGCCGCAGCACCACCTCGTCCACCATTTCTTTGGTCAAGGGTGCCACATCGCTGACCAGGTCGCGCATACTCTCCATCTGGTCTAGCAGCTCGTTGAAGGTGCGCGTGTTGCGAGCCAGTCGTTTGAGCAGGTGGAGCACATCTTCTAGCTGGACATAGCTCTGGATCTCCTCTAGCTGCTCGACGGTGACGGCATAGAGATCGTTGACCACCGGCGTCAGATCGCGCTTGAGTTCATCCCATTCTTGCTGGCGGCGACGGTCTTCGTAGGCCTTCTCGCTCAGCATTTGCACCTGTTCGCCCAGCGCAAGCACGCCCTGGGTCAGCAGATCGAGCTTGCGGTCAATGGCGGACAGTCGGTCGCCTTCGGGAATGGGCGGATGGATGGTTTCCAGCGTGGCAATTGTCATGATCGTCTCCTAACGCCACTTTCCGGCCATGCTCATCTGGGCGGGAATCGGCAACTCCTTGCCCTTGAGCAGAATGTTCCAGTAGACCCAGCGGAACATCATCTTGCCCCAATGGTTGACCCGCGACTCTTGCAGGAGTGAGAAGGGGCCGACGCCGGGCAGCGGGAATTTACCAGGCAGCGGTTCCACGTCGTAGTTGAAGTCGATGAGGAAACCTTTGCCGAAGCCCGACTCGATGTAGCAATTGGCGTGGCCATCAAAGGTGGGTCGCAGCTCCATCCCATCCAGATGGCGCATGAAGTTGTCGATAAAGACATCCACCTGGAAATGGGCCACCGAGCCAGCTTTGGAACTGGGCAGGTCTGTGGCATCGCCCAGCACGAAGATGTTGTCGAAGCCCTGCGCCTTGAGCGTGTGCTTTTCTGTGGGAACAAAGTTGAGGTCATCGCCCAGGCCAGAGCGTTCGATCAGGGCGTCGCCCATGTTGACCGGCACGCTGACCAGCAGGTCGTATTCGATCTTGGTCTCGTCATAGGAGTAGATCGCCTTCTCGTCTGGCTCCACCCGCTCGATGTTAAACTCGGGCACGATGTGGATGCCCTTCTCTTCCAGGATATCGCCCAATAGCTGCGCTGCCACTGGCTTGGTAAATGCGCCAGGCAACGGCGTGGCCAGGGTCAATTCCACTCGATCGCGAATGCCCTGTTCGTGGAAGAACCAATCGGCCAGGAACAGGAACTCCAGTGGCGCCACCGGGCACTTGATAGGCATCTCCGCCACGTTGAGCACCAGCCGTCCGCCTTCCCAACTGCGCAGATGCCTGTGCAGTGCCACCGCGCCATCCACCGTGTAGAAATCGAAGATCGACTTGCGCCACCCTTCCTCTGCCAGCCCTGGCGTCTCATCCGGCACAGTCTTGGAACCGGTCGCAATGATCAGTTGATCATACGGCAAGGTGCGGTTCTCCTTGGCGATGCGCACCCGATTCTTGTCCGGTTCGATCACTTCGATGGGGGAGATGATCACCTCGATGCCGGCCGGCAGATAGTCGCGCTTGGGCTTCATCACATCGGCCTTGCCATAGGTCCCAAAGGGGATAAACAGAAAGCCGGGCTGGTAGTAGTGAACTTCTTCAGCGTCGACGATGGTGATCTTCCATTCGTCTGCATCCAGTTCGTGGACCAGACGATTGGCGACCATGGTGCCAGCCGTGCCGGCGCCGAGAATCAACAGGCGTTTCATGTTGTGACTCCTTCACAAACGTAGGTCAACAAGCGGCCTACATCTTGGTTAGTTCTGCAATATCGTGCAGCTTGCCGAAAAGTTGATTTCGCTCGGTGATGATGTGGGCAATGATGTCGGCGATCCGCTGTACGAAGCTGAGGATACGCTGCTGCTCCTGGGTGGACACACCATGCACTTCGTTGATGTGCGCCGCCACCGAGCTTGCATCCATGGCCAAATAGTCGGCGATTTCCTCGATTCTGGCCTGGGTTGGCGGCCACTGTGCCGGCGCAATCCCGCCGACCACCAACATGGCCCGCAACTCGCTGCCGACCTTGATCAACCCGCGGGCGCAGAGCAATCCCAGGTGGCTTTCTACAAACGCGGGTTGAAGACTGGGGGCGTTGGCCAGGTCCGACCAAAGCTGGACACAGCGTTGACGAGCCACAGGCGAAGCCTCGGTCGCGGTGTAGAGTCCACACGGATTGCTCGGCTCGGTGACCAGGTTGCCGGCCAGGTCGGTGATGACGAACATCACGCCAAATGCGTCGGCAAATGTGTCTTGAATCTGCTGCACACATTGGATAGGCAGCAGATCGCGTACATGCGATGTGGGCTGCGGCGCCGTCCCAGTCTGCAAGGATGAACGGGAGGCTGCCGGTGCAGT
>JAAUPU010000612.1 GCA_012032975.1 Caldilineaceae bacterium
CGGATGGTGCTTTGAAGTTGATGCTCTATTCTGATGCCAATGGCAACAGCGCCTATGATGACGGTGAAGGGTTGACCAGCAGCCACCAGATTTCGCTGCTCAACGCCGATGGCGATGTCGTGGCAAGCGCCGAGAACGGTGAGGCAGGCGCACTGTTTCAGGATCTCGTCGGGGGTCAGTACACGCTGGCAATTGATGGCGCTCCTGTGAATACCGCCAACATCACCATCTCGACAGACGAAGGCGAAGTTGAGGGCAAGGTTCTCTACGTCGTCCCGGACAGCGAATAGTCGTCAGTTTTTCGTTGAGTTGAAAATTACAGAAAAGGAGGTCGGACATCTTGTCCGACCTCCTTTTTTTCTTTCCCACACTGTTGACCGCGGCTGGTCGGCGACCCTACTCAAAGTGGACAATATGTTCTATCCAGCGTCGTCAAACCCCACCAGATTGTCGCCCTCTGCACTTTCTTCTTCAACCGGCTCTTCTTCGGCCAAATCGTGTTTGGAAGCATAGAAGACCAACATCACCGATCCGTACTTGCGCCGGTCATATTCGGCCAGATGAGTCAGTTCCACAGCTTCATCCTCCCTGGGATGGATCTGCGTGATCACTGCGCCATAGCGAGCGAGCAAATCGGGGCGCCGGTCGACGGCATCCAGCGTCTTGCGCCAAAGCCCCTTGTATTGTGGTGGCGCTATATAGATCAGATCAAAGGGCGCCCCGGTGTACTGTTCCAAGAACCGGAAGCTATCCCCTTGGTCGACCCGCGCGCGGTCATCCAGGCGACAATGGCGGAGGTTGTCGCGAATGGTCTGAACTGCGCGGCGGTCCTGGTCGACAAATTGCGCGAAGATGCTACCTCGGCTCAACGCCTCGATCCCCACTGCGCCCGTGCCTCCAAAGAGGTCCAGCACACGTGTGTCGATCAGCCAATCACCCAGGATGCTAAACAACGCTTCCTTGGCCCGGTCGGTAATGGGCCGGGTGGCATCGCCCGGTGTCATCTGTAGCCGTCGCCCTTTGGCCTCACCAGCGATTACGCGCATGCTCTATCCGAGCCTTTGCTACTGGATTTCCACATACCAGGTACCGTCGTCCATGATTCGGAAATAGCGAATGGTGGCATCCTCAAAACAGGCGAGCAGACGGCCGCCTGGAAAGGGTTGCGTCACCGTATGTTGGCAGAGCCGCTCTTCGCGAACAATCGTGCCCAGCGTCTCTTGCAGACCCTCCACCTCGCACCAGACCTTGCCAAAACCACGTCGCGGCAGCGGCGGTGATTCAGGCTCACCCTTAAGCGGATTGCAGGTGAAGGTCGGGTCGCCTTCTTGCCAGGTGTCATCATAGCGTTGCCAACTCCCATCTGGCAACAGCACGTAGATTGTGCTCTCGCTACTAAACCAAAGCATGAAGCGGTCAAATTCAGGCCCCGGCCCATATTCGTTGAGCGCGACAGGGTCATAGGATGCCACGTCGGTGGGGCAACCCATTCTGGCCTCCAGATCGGCATAGCCTGCGAGATCGAGGTCAGACTCAATGCCGCAGTTTGGGGTCATTTCTACTTCCAGCGGCACAAAGACCGCGGCGGTCCCATCGGGCGTGGGGGCCGGCGGTGATGCGGTGGCGGTCGAATTTGCCGCATCTGGCGTTGGGTTGATGCTGTCTGTGCTGGCGGTCGCAGGGACGGGTGCAGTGACAGCTTCGGGGGCTGGTGAAGGGGCCGATTCGATGGTTGTCGTTACAACGGCCTCGCCTGCCTCACCTGTGGCGTTTTGGCTCTGGGCGATAGCCGCACCGGTGGGCGCGACGTCTGCCGATGTCGATGTGGGGTCTGGCTCATCGCCGCCACATGCAGCCAATGCAAGCGCCATCGAAAAGAGCAACGCCGCGACGGAGATCGTTTTCAGAAGAGTTGCAGCCGATAGCCGTGGCGCCTCTTTACACACTGTCCGCAACCGAACGCCGATGTTCATCACGTGATTCAAATGGTTCTCCTCTCAGACTCTTCGTCCGCGAAGCCTTCTTTTCCAATATACCAGACGCGACCTGCCTATGTGGCCCGTTCAGACAAAAAACCGCCCGCGCTAGCGTGTGGGAGCAACCACAATCGGTCCAATTTCAATCGCGTAGTCGCCGCGGCCCGCGCTGACCGGCAGGCGTTGGCCCGTGAGGGGATCGTAAAGCCCCACGGCAATTGTATACTCACCCTGTGGAAATTCCTTTGGCAAAAGCAGTGCATAATGGTCGATGATTTCCTGGCCTGGCTGCCAAACGCTGGTGGGCCACATCCACTGCACAGGCTGACCGTCACGCTGGGCCAGTTTTTCGTGGTTGGCATTCAGCAGGTGTACGAAAACATGGTAATCATAGTCCAGATCTTGCAGACTCTGCCAACGCAGTTCCACAAGCATACTTTCGCCTGCCTGGACTTCTGGCGTCAGTGCGTAGCCATTCAGACGGATCCAGCCATTGTCCGCGGTGATTGGCGCTTCGCCTAAGCTCGGATCGCCAAAAATGGTTCCCAATCCAGACTCGACCATGGCTTCCGAGTTTGCGCTTGCATAGAGGCTCAAGCGCTGACCATCAGGCTCAGACATGCGCGCGTCGAAGAGCAGAAAATGTTCCCCGCGCAACGGCCTCTCCCAGCCCGATTGGGCGGCGGGGGTGTAGTCCGGCATCACCCAGATGCGCGGATAGGTGGTCACGAGGCGCTCTAGCCATTCCTGGTCAACGCCATCGATCTCACGGGCGGGCAAGAATCCGTACATGGGCAGTTCGCCATGATAGACATTGGCGAACTGCTGATACTGTTCCGGCATGAGAGAGACGATTGCGTCTCCCGCGAGTTCGTCGCTCTCGATCCGCCGGGTGGCGCGCTGCATCTCGGTTCCGCTTATTGGGGTTTGATAATAGGTCAATATGCCGAGGGCAATGATACAAAGCCCGATGCCATAGAGCCAATTGCGATGACCCTGTCTATCCGCCCCCCGCCCATCTTGCTGGAGCTGCCGCACGATGATGTAGATTCCGACCAGCACCCCGATGAGTGGCGTCAGCAGACCCAGCCAATCTACAGATGTTGGCCACGAACTGCTCTTCCACCAGGCGAAGTGGATTGTCTCTGGCGACAAAAAGCGCCATTGCACACGCAATGGCGTGTAGGTCAAAGAGGTGAACGTTTCCGGCGCAAAGAGCGGTTGCACAACTTCAACCAGCCAATCTTGCACAAGCGCAAACGGTACAAGCATGCCCAGCCACTGCACACCAATTGACAGGGCGAAGAGCATGATTCCACCTGCCTGCCCAGGGATTCCCCACCGCCGTTGCACTGCCAGCAGATCCCATGCGGGGCCAGCCAACAGCGCGAGAAAGGGCATCAGCGGTACCAAGAAACGAGGCCCCCAACTATAGCCCCGTGCCACATATACCATTTGCCATAGAGCAAAATGTAGATGGCCGAAAGCGCCAGGACAAAGCCGAGGATCCCTCGTTGA
>JAAUPU010000613.1 GCA_012032975.1 Caldilineaceae bacterium
CGCAGCCAAACGAATCAAGAAAGCTGGAGTGAACTGACTCGGTGCTCTGGCCGCGTTCCGCAGCACGCTTGGGGAAACCAGGGCGGATTGTAACGTCAGCCATATGTAGAACAGACATGCAAACGTGCTTTCCAACTCTAATGCGCAGGCAACAGTTCGCGATGTGACACGAGCTAACATGACAGCAATCACATCATCGTCTATGAAGGAGTAACTTCCATGTATGCCATCAAAATCGAAGCGGTCATCCCTGAGGATCGACGCCTGATCGTGGACCTGCCCTCCCATGTACCGGTGGGCTTGGCTGAGTTGATCATCTTGAGCGCTGGTGACGAGGATGCCGGCAGCAGTGCGAACGTGCTGCGCTATATGAAATCGCGTCCGTCCTCATCAGGTCACCATCGGGCGCCGGATGAGTTGGAACGCCAGATTCGTGAGGAACGCGTGGCAACGGTATGCAGGCAGAACACACAGGGTTTTTCGACCACTCATACGGCTGAACATTCCAGACTCTGCCTACGACACCGCGGCACGGTTGAGAGCCATTCATGGCTTGCGCACGCCAGATGCGCTGCATGTCGCCATTGCCCGGCATCACGGCCGCGCCCATCTGTGGACCAACGATGACCGGCTCCTCAAAGCGGTGGGTCCGCTGGCCGTCCACCTGATGTAAACCAGAGAACATGGCAAAGGGTGGAAAAACAGACCCCGGTGTGCTCATCGTTTGGGATGAGACACCCGGGGTCTGCTGATGCTACTGGGAGCGAGGACACATGGCCTCGCTGCCTCACCGTCTCGTTCGGCGGCTAGTGTTTGATCCAGGGATCCAGCGCGTCGCGCAGGCCGTCGCCGAAGAGATAGATGCCCAGGGTGGTCAGGAAGATGAAGAAACCTGGGCGCCAGGGACCAACCAGGGCGCATCGGTGAAGTTGCCCAACGATCCCTGCATCATGTTGCCCCAACTGGGCAGCGGCGGCCCGATGCCCACGCCGAGATAGCTCAGCCCCGCCTCGGCCAGGATTGCGCCGGCGACGCCGAAGATGGCCGACACAATGATGATCGACGAGACATTGGGCAGCACATGGCGCATCATGATCCGCCAGCTCGAGGTGCCCACCGACTGGCTGGCCAGGATATACTCGCGCTCGCGCACGGAGAAGATCTGCCCCCGCACCAGGCGCGACAGCCCCATCCAGCCAAAGATGCCGATCAGAAGCGCCAGACCCTCCGGTCCGGGCGAAAAGATTCGCGCCAGGATGATCAGCAGAAAGAGGAGCGGGATGCTTCCCAACGTCATGATGACGGCGTTGATCACGTCGTCGATCCAGGTGGTGGCGTAATATCCACTGATCAGCCCCATGAGCACGCCGAGGGTCATGGATATAAACGCGACATAGACGCCGATTCGCAACGAGATGCGCCCGCCATAGATGCCGCGCGTCAGCACGTCGCGACCAGCCTGGTCTGTGCCCATCCAGTGGCATTCACCCAGATCTGCCGACGCACAGGCGCGCAGCCCTTCCCCGGAAGTGCGCAGAATGGGAACCCAAAGGCCCCAGTTACAGCCGCCATCCTTCTGGCACGAAGCCGTAAATTCCTGGAAAATGGGCCACGAGGCATTGGCCCAAGTCGGCTCCTTGCTGCGCATACGCAGGTTGGTGTCTGTGGGGTCAAAGCCAAGGACGTTGTTGCCAATCCACGGCGCCGCGATGGAGATCGTGACGATGAAGACCAGGAGAAAGAGACCCAACATGGTCAGTTTGTCCCGGACCAGCTTGCCGCCGACTGCGCTCCAGTAGGTCTGTTGTCGGACAACCGTCGAGTCTTCTTCGGAACGCGTGGGTGCGAGGGTCAATGTGCTTTCTGCCATGTTTACACCGCCGTCCTGTTGTACTTCACGCGCGGGTCAGCAATGCCATAGAGAATGTCCACCATGAGGACGCCCATGATGCCCAGGAAAGCGCTGATGACAAAGAGCGCCATCATGACGGGATAGTCCCGAGCATTGATGGCTGTGATTGCCAGCCTCCCCATGCCAGGCCACGAAAAGACGATCTCGAAGAGTACGGAGCCTGAAAGAATCAGCAGAAAGATGCCACTCAGACCGGTGATGAAAGGCATCATGGCATTGCGCAGGACGTGATGGATGATCACCGCATTGCGCGAGAGGCCCTTTGCCCTGGCCGTACGCACATAATCTTGGTTGAGTACATCCAACATCTCGAAACGCAGGATGCGTGAGAAGCCAATCCAGCCGCTGATCGCGGCGACAGTCGCCGGCAAGATCAGGTGGTGGAGGCGGTCGCTCAGCGAGCCATCGCCGATGGTGTACATGCCGCCCAGCGGCACCAGCCCTAGATACGCGCCAAGCACGATGAGCAACACCAGCCCAATCCACCATTCTGGCACCGTGTTGATCAACACGGTGGTCAGACGGATCGAATTGTCTGCCCAGCGACCGCGATTCAGCGCCGAGATGATGCCCAGCGGCACGCCGATCAGCACGCTGATCAGGAGGCTGGAGAAGGCGAGTAGGAAGGTGGCGGGTATCCGCTCGACGATCAGGTCGATCACAGGCTGGCCCTTGAAGTGGAAGGAGCGACCAAAGTCCAGCCGGACGATCCCCCGCGAACAGCGATCTGGGTTGCTCATGCACTGACCGCTTTGGAAGCGGTCGGAGGAGGGCATCCAATCTTCGCCGAGCAGCCAGGCCGTGTACTGAACCGGAATCGACCGGTCCAGGCCGTAGTGCCGTTCCAGTCGGTTGACATCCTCTTTGGAACTGGTCGGGTCGTCGTCGAGAAACTGGAGCGGTCCTCCTGGGGCCATCTGGTAGACGGAAAACGCAATCAGGGTGGAGATCCACACCAGAAAGATCGATTGGATTCCGCGACGAATGATATAGCGTGTCACTCAATCACCCACCCTTCAGGAACGGAGACAGACATTTGGTGGTGTTGCTCGAAAGTTCTCGGTCCATGTCTGGTACGTGGTGCGTGAACTGGGTACACACACCACGTACCAAGCATCAACAGATCATTACTCAGCGGTCTCTTCGACGAACCAGTCATCAGAGTTCCAGCCGATGCCCAGTGCGGTTGGTTCGATACCCTGGACCCGATTGTTCTGACCACTCCAGCTCTTGCGGTAGTCGAGGAAGATATAGGGCGCTTCTTCGGCCACGATGCGCTGGACTTCTTGATACTTCTCCCGGCGGAAGTCGGTGTCATAGGTGGCGCCGGCTTCCTTGAAGAGCGCTTCCACATCCTTGTTGATGTAGGCAACCGAGTTCAGCTCGGGAATGCTCTCTTCTGCCCAAATCGTGTACATAATGTGCGGTTCGATGGTGGCGCGCCACCCACCGATGAACATATCCCAATCCGGCTCCTCGGCATCGGTCGCATCCAGGAAGCTGGCCCATTCCAACGCCTGGATCTCGAGTCCACACCGATGTCGCCCAACTGGTCCTGGACCACCACCGAGATCAACTCGC
>JAAUPU010000614.1 GCA_012032975.1 Caldilineaceae bacterium
AGCAGACCAAAGACGGGCTGATCAGGGCCAGGATCGGTTCCACGTGGTCAGTCAGGCGGGTGGCGATGTAGCCGTTGTCGGTCATCTCCACAAAACGGCCGCGGCTACTATTCCACACGGCCTGGTCGATCTGCCCCAGGTCGGCCTTGTGGGTGCGCATTCCCTGGTGCTGGTCGAAGGCAAGCTTCGAAAAAGTGGCGATGTACAGAAGGATCATCAACGCCAGGAGAAGGCGATAGCCATCGATACGCCACGTCGCCAGACGAAGCAGCGCAGGTGAGGCTCGGTTGACTCGGGGCTGTGGCGCGTTCAACCGCTCATCCCGTCGGTGCGCGGTTTGAAGCAGGAATTGATGCGTGGACCATCCTGATCGCCGCGGCGGTTGTTTCCACTTCTTCGAGCGACATGTAGGGGTGCATGGGCAAGGAGAGGATCTGTGAGGCAAATCGTTCTGTGTTGGCTAGCTCGGTCCAACGAGCACTTGGCTGCCGGTGGGCAGATTGCCAGTCGGCCGGTTGCTGATAGGCAGGCTGAAGATGGACAGGAAGCGGATAATGGATACCTGTGCCGATCCCTGACTTTTGCAGTTCGGCACGCAAATGTTCGCGCTGTGCGCTGCGCACGACGTACAGATGGTAGACATGCTGGCATCCGGGGCGCTCGACCGGCAGAATGACGCTGTCCGCAAGGCGGGCAGCATACCGCTCTGCAAGCCGACGCCGGCTCTGGTTCCAGGCGTCGAGATGACGTAGCTTGACGCGCAAGATGGCCGCCTGGATTTCATCTAGCCGGCTGTTCAGCCCCGCAACCTGAGAAACATACCGTTGCTCCGGCGTCCAGCCATATTCGCGCAGCAGGCGCACGCGCTGCATAAGTTGAGTATCGTTGCCGACCACAGCCCCCCCCATCGCCCAGCGCGCCCAGGTTTTTGGTGGGATAAAAGGAAAAACAGCCTAGATCGCCCAGCGTGCCGACCGGCTTGCCGTGATAGGTCGCGCCGTGGGCCTGCGCACAATCTTCGATCACACGCAGGCCATTCTGCGCTGCAAAGGCGAGAATCTCATCCATCGCCGCGGGATGGCCATAAAGATGGACAGGGATGATCGCCTTAGTCTGGGGCGAGCGCGCTGCTGCTAAACGCGCGGGGTCCAGCGTGTAGGTCTCTGGATCGACGTCAACGAAGAGCGGCGTCGCCCCGGTCAGGCTGATGGCCGCGGCGGTCGCCACCGCGGTCTGCGCCACGGTGATCACTTCGTCGCCGGGGCCGATCTCGCAGGCGCGCAGGGCCAGGTGCAGCGCATCGGTCCCCGAATTGACGCCGACACAATCAGCCGCGCGGCAGTAGCTGGCAAATTCATCTTCAAACGCGGCCACCTGACCGCCCAAGATATACCAGCCGCTTTCGAGCACACCGGCTACCGCGGCGTCGATCTCGTCTTTGATCGCGCGATATTGGGCGTGCAGGTCAACCAGGGGAATGGTGATTTGTGACATCATGAGTCTTCTTGTCCATGTTGCCGCTTCGTCAGCCGGTCATACATGACCAGCGTGCCGGCTTGGGCGACATTATAACTGGCGGAGCGCACCGCCGGGATCGATACGACGCGATGACAGCGTTCCAGCAGCGCTTTGGGCAGACCGCTGTCCTCGGCGCCCAGAAGGTAGATGGCCTGGGCCGGGTGTTCAAAGTTGGGCAGCGGGATACCTTCCGTTTCGATGCCGACCAGTGGGCAGTCGTAGGGCGCCGCTGCCATCAGCGCATCGACATCGATGTAGCTAAAAAGGGGCAACCGTCGCCATGTCTTGTAGACATCGCTGGGCTGCGGTCTGTAGCGTGCGCCCACGGTAAAGACAAACGCTGCGCCCAACTGATACGCCCCACGCCACAACACGCCGACATTCTCTTGCCGTTTGGCCTGATAGACACCGATTCCAAAGTAGCCCTCTTCGGGCCGCCGCGCATCCTGCATATGTGCTGCCTCGATGATTGTTCGCCCATCCTTGAGCGACCATTATAGCGCACGAAGCGGATCGGGTGGATATTCGGACGGATTGCCAACCATAGACAGCTTGATTTATCGTAAGCTTGTTGCGGATTTGGCGTTTGGGCTAGATTTGCATTGTTTCGTCAACGTGCAGAAATCATGTAGAATCCAAGATATTGTTGTGCGATATTCCAGTCGAACATGGGGCTAAACTAACTGCACGACGGGACGGTCTGTTTGTTCAGGTTAGAATATCGTTGATGGGCAATACAGCTACAGATGCATTTGACCCGACACTGAAATGGACGCAAAGCTATGGGCATGACCTACGAAAATATTATCACGATCGAGCCAGGCAAACGGGGTGGTAAACCATGCATTCGCGGTATGCGTATCACTGTCTATGATGTGCTGTCCTATCTTGCCTCCGGTATGACAACAGAAGAGATACTGGAAGATTTCCCTTACTTAACCCGGGAAGATATCTTGGCATCCCTTAGTTTCGTGGCAACGCGTGAAGGAAAGACCATGGCATTCATGGAGCAGGAGCCAACCAGCCGGCAGCCACATCGGACCGAATTCGGCCCAGCAACCTACGAACTATCAGCGATAGTCGAAAGTTGAATCCCGGCGGGAACGGCCGCTGGCTCGACATGCGTTTTGTGGGAAATCGATCCGGACATCTCAATCCAGCGCAACGATGAGATGTCGAGAAGGAAAGTTTCCCATGTTCAGTCTCTTCATTCTGCTCCTTGCCGGCGCCGTTTCTGGCTCCATCGGCGGGTTGCTCGCTGACGGTGTCAGTGGGATCTGGTTGGGGGCAGCGTCTGGTGCGGTCTTCGGTGCGACGGCCTGGCTTCTGACAGGCATCGCACTGCGCACCCTGCGCGAGGTTCGTCTCGACCGCTACTTCAGCCAAGACCAGGAAAACCCAAAATAGAACGGACTGAGGCATGAAGCCACCTACCTTCCGCGATGTGCTGGACGCCCACAAGGTCATCAAGCAGTACCTCCCCCCAACGCCGCTTCATCACTATCCCGCCCTCGACACGTTGCTCGATGCGACTGTCTTTGTCAAGCACGAAAATTATCAACCGATTGGCGCATTCAAGGTGCGCGGCGGGATCAACTTTCTGGCGCGGCTTTCGCCGGAAGAGCGGGCGCAGGGGGTGGTCACCGCATCCACGGGCAACCATGGCCAATCCATCGCCTACGCTGCAAAGCTTTTTGACGTGCGTGCGGTCATCGTTGTGCCGGAAGGGGCGAATCCGGTCAAGGTAGAGGCCATGCGCAGCTATGGCGCGGAGGTCGTCTTTCGCGGCCCAGACTTCGAGGCCAGCAAGCGTCACTGTCTAACCCTGCAAGCCGAGCAAGGCTTGCGCTTCGTCTCCTCGGGAGATGAACCCACGTTGATCGCCGGCGTGGCCACCCACACCTTGGAGATGCTCGAATCCCAGCCTGATATCGACGTCGTGATCGTGCCCATCGGTGGGGCAGCGGCGCGGCC
>JAAUPU010000615.1 GCA_012032975.1 Caldilineaceae bacterium
TGCTTGTGGCAGCTTGCGTGGGGCTAGGCCTATTGAGCGGCCTAAGCGATGCGCAGTTGGGATGGGTGTGGGTGAACCCCGGTTGGCAGATTGTCGAGGGATGTTCTCGGGGTCTTTTGCTGGCGGCCATCTTCTACAGCGTGACACGCCAGTTGACACGGCGAACAGGTCAGCGCTTCTATTCCTCGGTGATCCTGGAGGCGATTGTCCCACGCAATCGACGTGAGATGCTGCTCGTTTCGCTCGCCATGATCCCGGTGGTGCTACTGGAGGAGCTTCTCTTCCGCAGCTTGCTCCTCGGCGGCATGGCGCCCATCTTGCCAACGTATCTGTTGATCGTAAGTGGCGGAGTGCTCTTTGGGTGGATGCATAGCCCGCAAGGGCTTTGGGGGGATGGTCGGGGCTGGGGTTGCCGGCATCTTCTTCGGGGTGCTATTTTTTGAACAGGGCAACGTACTCGTGTTGATCGCTGCACATTACGTCGCAAACATGCTTCAGATTGGACTCGCTATGTGGCAACAAGCATCGACGGCCAGCTGACCTTTCTGGATGCGCTCTATTTTGGATTCGCCTCGATCGATCTACGCGGCCGGCAGTTTGTCGGTCCAAGCCGGGCCTCCGACATCGTCATAGAGACCGGCGCGACCATTGCGTCGGATCTTGATCAGCTCGGCGAACATGCTGATGGTATCGCGCACCGGGCTGACGCGGCTATCCTGGCCGTAATACCAGTGAACCGGAATCTCAACCAATTTGAGTTGATGATGGCGGGCAATGTAGAGCACCTCCACGTCAAAGCCCCAGCCATCAATCTGTTGCAGTGGAAAGACCAACTTGGCTGCTCGATGGCTAAAACATTTGAAGCCACATTGGGTATCCTGAATATTGGGTACAGCAAGCAGACGCACCAGAAAGTTGAAGACCCGCCCCATCAGATGACGGTAGGGGGGTTCGCCGTGGCGAACTGCCCCATCAACCTCTCGGCTGGCAATCGCGATATCGAAACGAGATGGCGAGAGCCGAGGCGGCAGAAATTTTTCGACCTCTTCGATCGGCACGGCCAGGTCTGTATCCGAGATAATCAGATACTCTCCCGCGCCGGTGATCATCCCTTGTTTGACGGCTGCACCTTTGCCGGCGAACTATGCAATAGCCGCATGGTGACCTTGTCGTCATCGCCCAGGTGATGGGCAATAAACTCTTCCACGACAGAGGATGTGTTGTCGGTAGAGCCGTTCTCGACGACCAGAACTTCCGCCCGATAGGGCTGCTGGCGGAGGTAATTCAAGACGCGAGCCAGTGTCGGTGGCAGGCGGTTTTCTTCATTGCGCGCCGGGATGATCAAGCTCAAGAACGGTCGATTGTGGGTGTCCGTCACCTGCCACTACCTGTCAGCTCATCAAACTGGTTAGCGCCATCAAAGAACAAAACTGGACGATCAGCGCCCCGCCCCAGAGCATGTAGGCGCCAGTACGCTGGTCGCGTAACGCCATCCATCCGCCCCAAAGACCGTTGAGCACCCAGGCCAAGAGTCCGATTGCAGGCAACAAGAAGAGTGCTGATTTCTCGCGGATCACATCGGGAAGACCTTCACTATTGTAGTGAAACGCAAGCGCATCAGGCAAATCGGGAAAGCGCACCATCAGCAATCCGAAGAGCATCAAGCACCCCAAGAAACCTGCGATCAGCAGCGCGGCGCCCAATGGGTTGCCCTCGAAAATCCGCCGCCAAATCGGAGTGGGCAGACGCAATGCACTGACATTCGCCACCGGTCTGAGTCGGAAGCGTTCTTGCAGTGCCGTCAAGAAGAGCTCTTGTTCCCGCGGGGAGATCGCCACGTAGACATCGCCAAGGTCCAGCGTCAGACATTCGGAAAGCGGACGGCTGGCATACAGGGTGACATCCAGCAGACCCAGCGCACGCGCCGGGCGAATTTGCGAGGCAGGCCAATAACGCCAGCTTGCCCTGTCCGGATCGTTCAGCCCGCCCTGGATCACCCGCTGAATCTGTTGCAAGGGGATCACGCGGCGAGAGTTTGCCCAGGAAATCGTCACGCTGTTGCGATCTACCCAATACTCCAGGGTAAAAGCTCCCCACGTCCGATAGGCAAGATAGCCGAGGGCCGGAAGGCTGGCAAGGAGCAGAAAAAGCAGCGCAAACTTCAGCCAATCCACAGGTCTGCGCAGCGCCCATACCAAAACAACAGATCGATCAGCACGATCCAGAGACAGACGATCAGGCCTTCCCAGCGGGTTCGACATGGAATCGCTTTGAATATCATGACGTGGCTGTCAGTCGCTAACTTTGGCGGGTGGTTTTTGTCGGAGTCGCAAAACCCCAGGAAAATAGCTCTTGCATAAACCCGATGTCGGTCATATCCAGCGAAATGGGGGTCACACTCACAAAGCCGTTTTGGACGGCGCCCACATCGCTGCCGTCGTCAGGCACATCGATCGGGCCGGACCCACCCAGCCAATAATAGGGCTTGCCCGAAGGGTCATGGCGAGGTACCAGTTCGCTGATATGATAGTTGCGTCCGCCCATTCGGGTCACATGCATCCCGCGCAACTGGTCGGACGGAACGCCCGGCACATTCACATTGAGCAGCGTCTGAGCAGGCAGGCGGCTGGCCAGGACAAGCTGAGCGAGCCGGCAGGCAACCTGGGCGGCCGCATCCAGCACGGCCTCGATATCTATAGCGGGTTCGTCCAGCCGGATGCTGCTGACTGCAATGCCCGGAATGCCCTTGATCGTTGCCTCCATCGCACAGGCAACCGTACCGCTATAGGTCACATCCACCCCAAGGTTGTGGCCATTGTTGATCCCGGCAACCACCAGGTCGGGTTGGACGCCAAGCACGCCGCCTGCGGCCAATGCGACACAATCGGTCGGGCTGCCGCTGCTGACGTTGGCGCTGCTGCCATCGGCCAATCTGACTGACGTCACACGCAGCGGCTTGTGCATCGTCTTGGCATGGCTTGATGCGCTCCAGTTTCGCTCTGGCGCCAAGACCACGACATCGGCTATCGTGGAGAGTGCCTGTTTCAACGCCAGCAGGCCGGGGGCATGGACGCCATCATCGTTGGTGATCAGGATCGTGGGCATCAATCGGTTCGATTCTCTTCCTTATTCTTCTTCAGGTTTATGGCGGACATAGACAAAAACCTCGTCGCTTTCGGTCTTGTTGCCGGCACGGTCGAAGGCCTCCACCCGGATCACATGCCGCTCAAGATAGAGACCGTTGCTCGTACGGATGGCGCCAAAGCCATCCGCGAAGGGCCGAAGGCGTCCCGGTTGGATGTCCGGGTCGTCGCTCTCGAAGGCCAGCCAATTCTGGGTTCCGTCCACTTCCACCTGTGGGATGTCCCTCATGCGAATTTGCCAGCGCTCATTGTATGGCGCGACGGTCGTCGTCACAAAAGAGGCCCCATCGATATAATAGACGACGCGTCGACCGCCCAGGCATCATTGACGAGGACGTTGATGTTGAT
>JAAUPU010000616.1 GCA_012032975.1 Caldilineaceae bacterium
ATGCCCCAATGGGTGAGCAGCCCGCCACGATGCTGGAACCCAGCTTTGCTCGCTATCATTCCCTGCTGAGAGAGAGCATTGTGACCCACGATGGTCTCCTGCTGAAAGAGGAAGGACCAGTGGTTGTGGCGGCCTTTGCACAGGCACCGATGGCGCTCGGCGCGGCCCTCCATACCCAACGGCGCTGTGTTGCCCAGGCCCAAACCAGCAGCGACCTGCTACAGGTGCGGATAGCGCTACACACCACGCTTATGGCAGGCGAGGTCAGCGCGGCGGTGGACTCACCGCTTCAGCGCCTTGCCCGCTTGCTGGCTACGGGCCATCCAGGTCAGATCCTCCTTTCTCCCACGACTGCGGCCCCGGTCGATTGGCAGTTGCCGCCCGCGGTCACTTTCCGCGACCTGGGCGAACACCGGCTCACTGATCTGACACACGCCGAGCACATCTTTCAGCTGATTGCACCCGATCTGCCGGCGACTTTTCCACCGCTGCGCACGCTTGACACCTACAGCACGAACCTGCCCGCCCAACCGACCCCGCTGATTGGCCGCGCCGAGGAGCTAGCCGTTGCCGTTGCGCTGCTCCAGCGCGCCGATCTACACCTGCTCACGCTCACCGGGCCCGGCGGAACCGGCAAGACGCGGCTCAGCCTCCAGGTGGCCGCCGCGTTGCTTGACCATTTCGCCGATGGCGTCTACTTTGTCGCGCTTGCCGCGCTCCACGAAGCGGGGCTGGTGGTTGGCGCAATTGCCCAAACGCTCGGTCTCATCGAGACAGCCGGGCAGCCAATCTTGGAGACGCTCCAACGTTATCTGCGTCCGCGCGCCTTGCTGTTGGTGCTTGATAATTTTGAGCAGGTCGTGGTGGCAGCACCGTTTATCGCCGACCTGCTAGAAGCTGCGCCCGGCCTCAAAGTACTGATTACCAGCCGCACAGTGCTCCACCTTGCTGCCGAGCATGAGTTTGCGGTGCCGCCGCTGGCTCTACCCGATCTGGCCCACCTGCCGCCCGTGGCCGAGCTCGCCCAGAATAGTGCGGTGGCGCTCTTCTTGCAGCGCGCGCGGGGGGCCAAACCCGTGTTCCAACTGACGGAGGCCAACGCCCACGCAGTAGCCGAGATCTGTTGCCGGCTGGATGGCTTGCCACTGGCCCTGGAACTGGCGGCGGCGCGCTGCAAACTCCTGGCCCCCGATGCACTCTTAGCTCGTTTGAGTCGCCCACTGCAATTATTGACCGGCGGTTCGCCTGATCTGCCCACCCGCCAGCAGACTTTGCGCGCAGCCATCGATTGGAGCTACCGCCTGCTGGCGGCGAATGAGCAAGCGCTCTTTCGCCGGCTGGCGATCTTTGTGGGCGGCTGTTCACTGGAAGCGGTTGAGTCCGTCTGTGTACTGGACGACCCCCTCTCTGGGCCAACCCTGGCCACCGTTTTGGATGATTTGAGCGCGCTGGTGGAGAGTAGCCTGCTGCGTGAGGAAGTAATCGATGGCGAATCACGCTTTGGCTGCCTGGAAACCATCCGCGAATATGCGCTCGAACGCCTGGCGGAGAGTGAAGAGGCTTCCCAGTTGCGCCAACGTCACGTCGCCTATTTTTTGGATCTGGCCGAAGAGGCCGAGTTAAAGCTCACCGGGGGCGAACAACTACACTGGTTGGCGCGGTTGGCACACGAACATGGCAACTTACGGGCCGCATTGACCGCGTGCAAAAGCCGGCCCGATGGCGTCGAGCTGGGGCTGCGACTGGCGGCGGCGCTATGGTGGTTCTGGTGGATCCACGGCCACGTCAGCGAAGGGCGGGGTTGGCTGGAAAGTCTGCTGGTGCAGACGGCTATGGTCTTACCCTCTGCGGCCTTTTTGCCCGTGCGGGCCACGGCGCTTTATCGCGCCGGCTTTCTGGCGCTCCATCAGGCCGATTACGCGCGGGCGCGCGGGCTGAGTGAGGAGAGCCTGACGCTCTTTCGCAGCGCCGGCCATGCGCGTGGCATGGCCTGGGCGCGCTACACCCTGGGTATGAATGCGATGTTGCAACATGAATTGGAGCAGGCAGTCGCTCATTATACCCACTGTTTGACGCTCTTTCGCGCGCTGGATGATACGCGTGGCATCGGCTGGACGCTCAACGATCTGGGCGTTGCTACGCACTTACAGCTGGACAATGCGAGCGCCGTGCGCTACTGGGAAGAAAGTCTGGCACTGGCGCGCAGCCTGGGCAACCTGCGCGATACCGCCATGCTGCTCGGCAATCTGGGTATCCTGGCCCGGACGCAGGGGAATTACGACCAGGCTGTGACCTACTGTGAAGAAAGTCTCACGCTGGCTCGCGCCGTGGGTGACACCCAAAGTATTCCGCAAGCGCTGGATAATTTAGCCTATGTGAGCCAACTGCAGGGCAACGATGCACGGGCGCAGGCGCTCTTTGCGGAAGGGCTTCAGCTCTACCAGCAGATCGACCACAAATTTGGCGTGGCCCGCTGTCTAGTCGGCCTGGCCGCTATTGCCGAAGCAGCCGGGCAGTTGACGCACGCTGCCCGGCTGTTTGGCGCGTCGGCAACCCAGCACAACAACGTCAGCGATTTTCTGAGTCCCGACATAAAGGCTTCCTATGAGCAAAGTCTGACAGCCGTACGGGCACGGCTGGGCGAAGCGGCCTTTGCGGCAGCCTGGGCAGCAGGACGGGAGATGACCTCTGCCCAGGCGCTCGCCAGCCTCGAACCCGTGGGCTTGACGCCCGCTGCGCCTACCCCACCACTGGTAGCATCCGCTGCAACCGCGCCGCCGGCGAGCGCGGACGAGTTGCTGGTCGGCCTGACCGGGCGCGAGCGGGAAGTGCTGCGTCTGTTGGCACAGGGCCTTACCAACGCCCAAATGGCCGAGCAGTTGATCGTCAGCACGTTTACTATCAATGCCCACCTGCGCAATATCTACAGCAAATTGGATGTACCCTCGCGCGCGGCGGCTGTCCGCTACGCCAACGACCATCAGCTTGTGTAATGGTCAATGATCAACGCGCAATGCTCAATTGTCAATGAAGATGCCTGGTACACCGCGGCGTAAATAAGAGAACAGTTTTCGCAATCGTAATCGTAATCCTAATCGTAATCGCTCCGCTGGTCGATTAGGGTTAGGATTGCGATTAGGATTGCGATTGCGTGGGGGTAACCGTCTACTCATTTACACCCCATTGCACTAGTTAGTGGCCCTACAACATATAGTTAATCAGCTAGTTAGTTTTAACGATGCGCCCCCGCTCAAACGGGTGTACAGTAGCATCAGAAACAGCAACGCAGAAAGAGTAATCAATCAAACCACAAAGGAGAACCCAAATCATGTTGAAGCTAATCGTCAGCTACACCCGCTACACCCTGGCCACCCTCGCCACCGTCGGTTTTGGTCTTCGCTTGTGCTAATCGCTCAAGTTGCGCATCAACTAATTACAAAGGAAAACAGACCATGTTGAAGCTAATCATCAGCATCACCCGACTCGCCGA
>JAAUPU010000617.1 GCA_012032975.1 Caldilineaceae bacterium
CTTCCACCACCTCGCGGATGCGTGCGGAAAAGACGATGTCGACGACGCCCGAGAGCACAGCGATCGTCGCCAGCAACCAGATGTGGCCCACGGAGGGATCCACGAAGGGATCCACAGAGCGGGTCTGAAGCGAGGTGATGACGTACACACCGGCGGCCAGGCCGATCAGTCCGCGCAGCAGCAGCAACCACCATCGTTCGGCCGCCGGTCTGACAAAGAGCGAGACCAGCACCATAAAAATGCCATCGACAGCCCAGTAAAGTCCCATGAAGATGGCGAGGTTGACCAAGTTGAGTGCGCTCTGCGAAAAGAGCGTAAAGCCGAGAACAATGCCCGCCAAACCGCGTAGCAAGATTAGCCACCAGGTTCTGGGCAGGACGGACTTCAGCCTTGGGCGGTGAACGGTACTCGTTGCCATAATGACTGCTCCTTGTGGATACGTAGAGAGTATGAGTTGAGTTGACTTCTTTGTGGTCAAACAATGGTCCACCGGTTCGCCGGGGATGGCAGGCGGCACCACGGTCTATTATGCCACGATGGTCCTGGTTTTCACAGTCACCGAACAGTGCGCTGGTCGCGCTTCATCTCCGCCTACTAACATCCGGCCAAGCGCGGTGACAATGTGCGCGCCAGCCCAACGACCATGTCCGACATCGCAAAGCCTCGACACGTATCCCCGATAGGGTCGGATGGCTTTTGTCATCTGCGTACCACATGATACACTCGGTGGATGATTTCTCCAGCACGAATATATGATATATGGACCTGCTTCGATGAGTGAAACTTTTTCCGCTGGAAAGAGCCATCCTTTGGGCGCCACCGTTCTGCCTAACGGCGTCAACTTCAGCGTTTACTCCAAGAACAGCACGGCCTTTGAACTGCTCTTTTTTGACCACGCCGACGCCACCGCCCCCTCCAGAGTGATCCCGCTTGACCCCATCCTCAATCGCACCTTTCATTTCTGGCACATCTTTGTCCCTGGCATTGGTGCGGGGCAGATCTATGCCTTTCGGGCCGATGGACCCTTTGTACCGCAGTTAGGTCATCGCTTCGACCGCGACAAGACGTTGCTCGATCCGTACGGGCTGGCCGTTGCCATGCCCAAAGCCTATGACCGTACGGCTGCCGAGCGCCCCGGTGACAACGCGGCCACCGCCATGAAGAGCGTGGTGGTCGATCCTGGCGCCTATGACTGGGGCGGAGACGCACCACTCAAACGTCCCTTCTCGCGCACCGTGATCTACGAGATGCATGTGCGCGGTTTCACCCAGCACCCCACTTCCGGCGTTTCGCCGGAGCTTCGTGGCTCATATTCTGGCGTGGTCGAAAAGATTCCCTATCTCCAAGAGTTGGGCATCACGGCAGTGGAGTTGCTCCCTGTCTTTCAGTTCGACCCCCAAGATGCGCCACCCGGTCTGCAAAACTACTGGGGATATAGCCCCGTCTCCTTCTTTGCGCCTCACAACGCCTACAGCTCGCGCCGAGATGTACTGGGGCCGCTGGACGAGTTTCGCGACATGGTCAAGGCGCTCCACCGCGCCGGGATCGAGGTGATCCTGGATGTCGTCTACAATCACACCGCAGAAGGCAACCATCTGGGTTCAACCACCAGCCTGCGCGGGCTGGAAAACAGCGTCTATTACACGCTGGAGCGAGATCGGACCTACTACGCCAACTACAGCGGCACCGGCAACACGCTCAACGCCAACCACTCCATGGTGCGACGTCTGATCCTGGACAGCCTGCGCTATTGGGTGGAAGAGATGCACGTCGACGGATTTCGCTTCGATCTGGCGGTGATCCTGGCGCGGGATGGCTCGGGTGCGCCGCTTGCCAACCCGCCGATTCTGTGGGACATCGAAACTGATCCCGTGCTGGCGGGCACCAAGCTGATCGCCGAAGCCTGGGACGCGGCCGGACTCTACCAGGTCGGCAGCTTCGTGGGCGACCGCTGGAAAGAGTGGAACGGCCAGTTTCGGGATGATGTGCGCAGCTTCGTCAAGGGGGATCAGGGCGCGGTGTCCAAAGTCACGTCGCGTTTCTTTGCCAGCCCCGACCTCTATGGCCATAAGAACCGCGAACCGGAGCAGACGATCAACTTTGTCACCTGTCATGATGGCTTTACGCTCAACGACCTGGTTTCGTACAACGAAAAACGCAATCTTGAGAATGGTGAAGGCAACCAAGACGGCGAGGAGAACAACATCAGTTGGAACTGCGGCGTAGAAGGGCCGACCGACGACCCCGAGATCGAACGGCTGCGCGACAGACAGATCAAGAATTTCTTTGCGATTACACTGCTCTCATTGGGCGTCCCCATGATCACCATGGGCGACGAAGTGCGACGCAGCCAGGGAGGCAACAACAATGCCTATTGCCAGGACAACGAGACCAGCTGGCTAGATTGGCGTCTGCTGGACAAGCACTCGGATATCCTTCGTTTTGTGCAGATGCTGATCCGATTTCGCCAGAATCTCAATGTCTTTCGCACCGACCACGGACTGAATCTGCTGGAATTGCTCCATCAGTCGCGCATTCAGTGGCACGGTATCAAGCTCTACGAACCGGACTGGGGCAGCGCATCCCACAGCATCTCGTTCACGATCCAGGGCCAGCACGAGCTGGTCCATGTCATCCTGAACGCCTATTGGCGGGCGCTCGACTTCGAAGTGCCACCACGCCGGCGGGTTCGATCAACGGTTGGCGACGCGTGATTGACACCTATCTGGCGCCCCCCGACGACATCATCCTGCGTCCCACGGCCAAAGCTGCAATTTTGGACCTTTACCATGCAGAGGCGCGGACAGTCGTCGTATTGGTTGCGGAGTACGCGGTCCCAAAGCGAAGTGGGTCCATGCCGAAGGCAGTGTCAAAAGCATAGCCACCGATTGGCGACCGATAGTCCCCTTGTCATCCTGTTTGGACAAATACCCTCGCCGCTCGACCCTATAGAAACACCCCATCACTTTGAAAGAGTGTGAACCTCGCTCCGTCAGGTTGATTTGCTGTCGAGTAAGCGGTATACTGAAACCGTGAGAACCGCCGTGTCTGGGAACGTCTAGGCGCTTTTCTTCATCTAGCCATAATTGGCCCCAACAGAACAATACACAGGAGTAAATCATGACCGCAAGCTCATCGACAGGCGCCGCGGGAAACAGCCCTCGCGCCGTAGTTCACGTGATTGGTTTCGGCAGGCGCCTGGCAGCAGCAGTCGTGGACAGCCTGATCATCTTGATGATCACCTTCGGGATCGTGATCGTCATTGGCATCCTCACCATCTTGGTCACATCGTTCAACACTGAAAAAGATCCACCTGTCCGCGACTTGATCATCGTCCTGGGCGCGCTGACGTCGATCGGCTATTATGTTCGCTTCTGGTCCACATCGGGGCAGACGGTAGGCATGTCTGTGTTGGGAATGCGCGTCGTGGACAACGATGGCCACAACTTGACGACCGGGAAAGCCATTGCCCGTTTCCTGGGATA
>JAAUPU010000618.1 GCA_012032975.1 Caldilineaceae bacterium
GATGGTGGAAGACTGCGATCCTGGCTTTTGTTGGAGTAACTACAATCTTTCTTCTCTATCGTCGCACACCCACAGGATATACTGATCTTGACAACAAGAAGAATGAGACCGTTTTGGCTTTCACATCATCGATGAGGAATCACACAGAGGTTCGGAAGGCCCTTCAGCAGCTCCAAAGCGAAATGGATGGCACCATTCACTTTCGTGATGACGAACAAGACGATACCGATGGCTTTGCCCAGGCATGTCGTGTCTACTATGCCAGTGCCGTACAAAACGTCCATACTGCTCCATATGCAGTCCTGGAAGTGGCGCACGAAAAAGACGTCCAAAAGGCAATAGTAGTCCTGTCGCGTCTCCGTCGTACCTACGACTTTCCCTTCAGGATTCGATCCGGGGGTCACAACAAGGCGGGTTATTCGACGGTGGCAAACGGAGCGGTCCTGTCCTTGCAAAAGATGAATCAACTGAAGGTAGTCGAGGTCGACGACGAGAAGGATCCCATTGCCACGACCGCTACAGCCCGTATGCAACCTGCCGTCTTGGTGCAACAATTTCTACAGGAAGTGTTGGCAAATCATGGGTATGCTGGAGTAGTGGGGTACTGCCCCACTGTTGCCGAGGCGGGGTTTATTTTGGGGGGCGGTATAGGACTGCAATCGCGACGGTACGGGCTGGGATTGGACAATGTTGTGGGTATGCGAGTGGTGTTGGCCGATGGAAGTGTTCGGCACGTTTCCCACAATAGCACGGATCCTCTGGATGTGGACTTGTTTTGGGCACTGCGAGGGGCTGGTGGTGGGAGCTTTGGGGTCATCACAGAGTTGGACTATCAGATTCATAAAGCGAGCAATCGGATTGTCTATGGAGCTTTGAGGATGCAACAGGCGTCTGACAGGGCTGACTTTTTATGCAGACTGGGTCGAAAAGAACAAGATATTCTTGGCAATCTCATGGTGATGCATGATCAAACGGATACCATCGGGCTGATGTGGTCGGGACAAGATGATTCCGAAGTCAATATGGCAGAATTGTATCTTACCAAGCTTGTTGATGACCTTGTTCCAACACCTACTCCTCGCGATTTCAAACTGATAGAAGGCCTTTGGACAAAGATGTTTGTCGACGAAAGCAGTTTTTCGAATACAGATGTATACGCCGTCCGATGTTGGTACGGCTTTCTGTACCCCCAAAACAATACAGAAGGAGTGTGGCAAGACATTTTGAGGTACATTTCAAATGCCGTTCAAGATTCATCCGGATTCCTTCTGCCAGATATCGAATTCTGGGGTGGAGCCATCCACGACGTTTCACCCAATACCACAGCCTTTCCTCATCGATCCGCTTTGTTCAATGTCGGTGTGCTATTGACAGTTTCCAATGACACTCCAGATGCTGAGAGTGTATTTCAAGAGGAGGTAGCTAAGGTCGAAGCGATTTGGCCGAAGGTGTCAAAGTACCTCACCGGCTCGTATGTGAACTATCCAACCACTACATTGCTATCAGGAAACTATGCCCGCGCCCACTGGGGAGACGCTGCGCACCAAGATGTACGCGCACATGAGCGGCTTCCCCTATGACCCGAACCCGGCGCGCTCGGCGCTGGACGACACCCCCGAAGAGCGAAACGCCTGTACGAGCGCCTCTGGCGAGCGCGGCGGCTTCCAGTTCTTCCTCGGGCTCTACGACGACATCGCGGTCAGCGAGGAGGCCAACGCATCGCTCGCCGACTTCGTGCGCGGCAAGATCCGCGAGATCGTCCGCGACCCGAGGACGGCCGACAAGCTGATGCCCGACCACTTCGTGATCACCAAGCGCCCGATCCTCGAGAACGGCTACTTCGAGGCCTACAACCGCGACAACGTGAGCCTCGTCGACCTGCGCGAGGATCCGATCGAGCGCTTCGCGAAGGCCAGCGTGATCACGCGCTCGGGCGAGCACCCGATCGACATGCTGGTGCTGGCCACGGGCTTCGACGCGATCAGCGGCTCGATGCTGCGCCTCGATCCGCAGGGCCGCGGGGGCGTCCGTCTCTCGACACGCTGGCAGGACCGCTTCCACAACTATCTCGGTCTCACGATCCGAGGCTTCCCCAACCTGTTCATGATCCACGGCCCCGGTTCGCCGGGCGTCTTCTACAACATGCCCCCTCGGCGCCGAGCGGCAGATGGACTGGATCGGCCGCTTCATGGAGCACATGAAGACCGAGGGTGCGGGCGCGCCGAGCCCACGCGCGAACTGGCGACTCAGATCGCCGACAGCTTCGTCGCCTACGGGCGGCACACGCACCTCACCTACGCCTGTGTCTACGGTGGCGTGAGCCAGTTCCATCAGGTCCGCGCGCTGCAGCGCGGCGTTGATGTGCTCATCGCGACGCCCGGTCGCCTTCTCGATCATTTCGAGCGCGGCAAACTCCTTCTCACCGGCATCTCGATCATGGTGGTGGACGAGGCCGACCGGATGCTCGACATGGGGTTCATCCCCGATATCGAATTCATCTGTTCCAAGCTCCCCGAAACCCGCCAGACCATGCTGTTTTCGGCCACCATGCCCGCACCGATCGAGAAGCTGGCCAAGAAATTCAAGATTGATTTGGACGCCCCCGAGTCGCTGGCCCTCAGGCCAAGTTTGCCAGCATGGAGACGGCAGCACATCGGATCGGTCAGGTCGTAGCCCGGCACGTCTGCGAGGAGTTGGCCTCCAAACACGTCGACCTGCTCGAAGGCCCCCAGCCCTGTCCCAAGTGCAACAAGCCCTGCGAGGTGGAATTCCGCGAGCGGAAACTCATCGCCGCGGATGGGCCCATCACCCTCCGCGAAGCCGTCTGTAAATGCTCGGCCTGTCGCCGAGCTTTTTTTCCCTCAGCGTCCCCAGTTGGGCCTGGATCAAACCGGCTATAGTCCGGTCGTGATCGACCAGATGGTCACGACCAACGGAGAGTGCAAGTCCACGCGGGTGGCCATTCGTTTGTTGGAGAAACTCGTCGGCGTGAAGATTTCCGAGTCGCACTTGAACAAGTTGACTCACCGCATCGGACAAGAGTTGCTCGAGCAGCGCAACGAACGGACGGCCGGCGGCGTCGGCCCAGATCACGATACCGCGACAAAGGCCCAGGAGACTCTGTTCACTGGCCCGTTCCCACCCGCCGATGGTTTGCGGCTGGCGCGGCAGCACGGTCGCCTTGAATCCCAATTGTTCAAACACATCGCGCCGCGTACGCCCGCCCAGGATGCCGGGGTCGCGCTGGCCGCCGTCGTGGGGCCAGACATGATCGCCGTATGTCCAGCGCCGTTCCACGGCTCTGTCTTTCAACATCGCGGCATAATGATCGAGGCTTTGACCGCTGTTTTCGTAATAGTCGACCCAGCGCCATTCGCCGCCGGTTCCTTGACCGAACCAGATTGCGGTGTCGTCGGCCACGCCGAGATCCCAAAATGTATGGACCGGAAACTGTGGATCGGGCAGCACCGTACCGATACGCT
>JAAUPU010000619.1 GCA_012032975.1 Caldilineaceae bacterium
GTTGGTCAGCGTGAGCAAGGACAGGCTTGGGTTGACGCCCACGCCGTTGACGTAGAGCGCCCGTCCCTGGCCCGCCGGGTTCACGATGGTCGGTGTCTCGGCGGCGTGGGGTGCCTCCCAATCATAGTCGCTGAAGAGGCCCTCGGTGGCCGTGTTGGTGTCCGTGCGCGCATAATATCCGCCTTCGATCGACACACTGCGGTCGAGGTAGATGACCTGGGTCGTGCCGTTTTTCTGGTTGAGTCTCGTATAGCTGCCACCTGCCACCTTGATCAGATCGCCCGCATTCGATGCGTCGACCGCGGTCTGGATCCACGGGCATGGCGACAGGTAGTTGGTGCAGGGTGTGTCGCCGCCGGCGCCAGCGGCAACATATCGCACCACCTGCGCTTTCGCATATTCATCCGCGCCCAAATCCCGATTGGCGCCAATCGGTCGCAGGTCTCCATCGCGGTCTGGAATGCTGGCGCCGGCATCGCCCTTGCCATAGGCTGCCGAAATGCGCTTGATGTGGTAGCCATCGTCCATGAAGGCCGGGTCGCCGCTGAAATCGTTGGCTGTCGTGACGGCGGCTGATCCATCTGTGTTTGCGCCGTTTTGATACCAGAGCGTACGGTTGAGGCTGACGGCCGGCGCGCTGGCGCCGCTTTCGGCGCGCGCGCCCACACCGATCACGATGGCCTGCGGGTCGCTGTTGAACGCGATGATCGAATCCTCGAACGCGAGCTTGCTGTTGGCCTGGGCCAGAATCACGCTGCCGGTTGCATGGTGGGCGATGGTGTTGTGGCGCAAAAAGGCCGTCTCATTGCTACGCAGCCGGGCGTAGATGGCCGCACCACGAGGGCTTTGACCAAAGCCAAAATAGTTGCTCTGGATCACCAGACCGGCCGCGGGGGTGTCCGCCAGATAGAGACCGCCGCCATCGCCACTCGCCGAGGCCAACTGCTTGCCGTTGCCGGTCACGACATTATTCTGAAAAGTAAACCCACTCTTGAGAACGTAGACGCCGCCGCCAGCATCGGCCAGGTTGGTCGAGCAGGTCGCAGCCATTGATCTGGGCGGGGCTTTGTTCCAGCGCAATCGCACCGCCGCCGCCGGGCGACATCCAGAGCGTCTCGCCTGTTGGGACCGCAGCGGCCCCGATGCCGACGTAGGTCGGAAGTCCAGTTGCGATGTTGGCGTCAAAGGTGCAACGGCGGGTGTGGGTGGGATCGCCGCTGTGACCGAAACGCGGGGTGGCTTGCAGCGCATAGAGGCCACCACCGGCGCGGGCACTGTTGCCAAGAAATGCCACATCCGTGAAGACAGATGTTCCGCCAAGGAGATAGGCTCCGCCGCCCCGTTCGCCCGCCTGGTTGTTGCTCAACGTGCTGTCTATGAGCTGGCTGGAGGAGTTGCGCAGGTAAAGGCCGCCGCCCAGGTCAGGCGCTTCCCCGCCCTCGATGACCACATTGCGTAGCGTGGGCGATGCGCCTTGGATGTAGACCCCGCCGCCGACATCTTGATGGGAAGGGCTGCCGCCCAACGACGCGGCATTGCCATTGCGCAGGGTCATATCCTCGATAACCGGAGTGACCGCGCCGGTGATGAAGAGCACGCGGCCCAGCCCGGCTGCGTCAACCGTGGTTGGGTACGCCAGCGTGTTCGTCGCGGTGAATCCCCGGTTCCAGCCGCCCTGAATGGTCACATTCTTGTTGATGGCTATGGCCTGTCCCGGCCCGATTTCGGTATGGCGGTCGGCGCAGAAACCACTCACCTTGACCAGCGGGTTGGCGCCGGCAGCCACATCGACCGCGGCCTGGATCGAATCGAAGACGATGCCATTGGCCTGGGCCAGGCAGGATTGCAGGTAGCTTGTTGCACTGCCGCCGGTGTCGCTTCGGACGAAATTGTCGCCGGTCACCGTGACGTTGGCCAGCATGGGAACCAACGTGTCGCTGCTCTCTGTCGTCGTAACGAGGGCGCTCAGGGAGATCAATTTTGATGCGCCAGGAGCCAGGGCGAATGGTATAGACTGACAGAACGTGCCCAAGCAGCTCAGGTCAGCGCTGGACGGGTTAGGTTGTTGGGAGGGCAAGTTTGCGATGACTTGAATATTGGTCAGGGAAATCGGGCTATCATTGCGCAGCCGAATGGCGTAGCTCGCGGTCTTGCCTACTGCCAGGAATGGCTCGCTCAGAGCGAAATCCAGGTAAAGTCCCTGATCATAGGTCTGTTCGTAGGCCCCAGCGTCAGGCGCAAAACCCTGGGGTCGAAGCACCCCGTCCCTGTCCCGCAACACCGACGTCGCCACGCCGATGTCAAAGGCCGCCGAACTTCGCTGGATGCGATAGTCGCCGCCAGGGGCATTGACGAAGTTGGGTTCGCCCCGCCGCGCTCCGCCCACCGACAGATAGCTGCCAGCGCCGGTCCAATCCAGTCCACTGTTGTTCCAGAGTGTGGCGGTGTGGCTGGCCGAGTTGCCAACCCGCAGATTTAGCCCAACCTGTTGTCCGCTCACCACGCTGTTGACCACCGCCAGCGCGCTGGCCGTTGGCTGACCGCCCGCTGCCGGCTGAGGCGGCGGCGCATAGATGCCGTTGGCCGCGCCGTTGAGGTCGTCGTGGCCGTTGTCGGCCAGCGTGACATGGGTCAGCCCAACGATGCTATTGGCCGCAGTCAGACCGCTGCCATAGGTGTCTGACTGGACCAGCCGATTCTGCACGATCAGCGAGTTGGTAAACGCGCCGCGGCTGAAGATCAGGTGGACGCCGCCCCCTTCTCCACCAGAGATGTTGCCGACGATGGCCGTGTTGGTCACGCTCAACGTGCTGTCGATCGCGCTGATCCCGCCGCCGCTGCCGCCGGCCGAATTCTCGACCAGTGAATTTGCGCCGAGGCGCACGCTGGCCGTTTCCTCGATGTACAGAGCCGCGCCCGCGCCGCCGCTGCTGTTTTCGACCAACTGGCTCTGAAAGATCGACATGGAAGCGGCCTGGACAAAGAGGCCGCCGCCCGCTCCGCCGGCCGCATTGCTGCTGAGCGTGTCGCTGAGCAACGTCGCGCTGGCAACCGTCGCATACAGGCCGCCGCCGTTCTCATCCGCCTGATTACCCTGGATGGTTGCGCTCTCCACGCTCAAGGCGCCACTGGCCTGGTAAAGGCCGCCGCCGTCGCCGCTGGCCCCATTGTTTTTCAGCAGCGCCCCATTCTGGAGCGTTACTGCGCCGCCGGTGGCATAAAGCCCGCCGCCATTTCCGATCGCGGCATTGTCTTGCACCGAAGCTGCATCAAGGAGCACAACCGGCGCATTCTCCAAGTATAGTCCGCCGCCGCTGGTCGCCTGGTTGCCCCGGACGTCCGAAAGAGTGGTCAACGTGAGATTGGCCCCCGAGTGGTAGAGACCGCCGCCATTCTGGGCCGCGCGATGGCAGCCGGATAGCCCGCCGGACCGCCGCCGATCACGATGACATCGAAGCTTTCGGACATGACGTG
>JAAUPU010000620.1 GCA_012032975.1 Caldilineaceae bacterium
GCCGGACTCGCCGGTCCGCCATCGCTCAGTTGCAGCAGATGGTTAGCAGAAGCCAGAGGAAGAAATGAAGACCGATACGCCAGGCTGCCCGCAACCGCGCCTGGTTTCGGTTCCAAAAAATGAAAATTAGCTGCTCCATGAGATCTGCATCACTGATCCTCATCCAGTCTGTAAAAGCGGCTGTATTGTATACCGGAAGGCTACAGGTGAAAAGCAGCCCGCTGCCTGGGGTGACTCCCAGCATCGGGGCGACTTGCCCCCTATTCGGGATTGACCCCGCCGCCTGTGGCTCTACTTCGGGGCGAAGGCAAGAACCGAACGGGTCACTCGACCGAGGAGAACGGCCACAAAAGCGTCCAAACTGGACTCGCCACGTAGCCCGCTGTAAAATTGCCAAGTGGGAATACACCTGGGCGCAGCGCCGCACGACGAAGGGAAGATCAGATGCCAGGAAGCGATGATGCGACACGCCGCCATCCAAAAAAGCCAGTAGAAGCGGAGGTCGAGGAAGGGGCCGGCAACCGCTATCAAACGGCCAAACAAAAGGCGACAGAGTATCAGCAAAGCGAGGAACTGGACGAGACGCGCGAGGCAGGCGGCGTCAAACCCGAATCTGAGTGGATGGAGTTGGCGAACCAGCGGATCGAGGAGGCGATTCGCCAGGGTGCGCTGGACAACCTACCCGGCGCAGGCAAACCGCTCGATCTCTCACCGGATCCGTTCGTGCCCGCCGACAGACAACTGGCCTTTTGGACTGCTCAAGAACAACAACCTCGCGCCAGCCTGGATCGGCGACCGCAAAGAGCTGCTGGCCAAGATCGATGCGCTGCGCGGCAAGATCCACAACACCGCAAAACAGATGCGGCTGGACGCCGCGCCTCAAAAGAGCCTGACCGACCGCCAACGATGGCAAACTCAATTCATCCCCGCGTGGGAAGCTGAGACTGAGGCGCTGAACCGGCGCATCCGCTCGCACAATCTTCAACAGCCGGTTGCGCATTTGGAGATATTCCAGTTCATCCTCGAAGAAGAGTTGGCTCGTGTAAATGCCACCCGCACCACATTCTGAATCCTGAACAAGAAACGGGGGATGATTTCTCATCCCCCGTTCTACAGCAGGCAATGTCGTACTATCCGTGACGACGCATGAAGCGGTACATCCGCTCCAGCGCCTTGTGGATGTTTTCTTCGCTGGCTGCATACGCGCACCGAATGTGGCCTTCTCCTCCCACCCCAAACGCACTGCCTGGGATGACCGCAACCCGCTCTTCGCGCAACAGTTGTTCTGAAAACTCATGCTCATCCATCCCCGATTTTCGGACACTGGGGAAGGCGTAGAACGCGCCCTTTGGCTCGAAACAGTCCAGCCCGATCTCGTTCAAGCCATCCACGATCAGACGACGGCGTTGGTCATAGCTCGCCACCATCTGCAACACGAACTGCTCGGTGGCTGGATCGGTGAAGGCCGCGAGCGCGGCTTCCTGGCCCATGGTGGGCGCGGACATGATCAGGTATTGGTGGATCTTGCGCATGGCGCCGAGCAGGTCGGTCGGGCCAAGCGCATAGCCGATGCGCCAGCCAGTCATGGCGTAATCCTTGCTCATGCCACCCAGGTGAACTGTCCGGTCGGCCATGCCGGGCAATGATGCAAACATCACATGGTTGTGGTCGGCGTAGACGAGCCGGTCGTAGATTTCGTCGGAGATAACGATGAGGTCATGGCGTTCGGCAATTCGAGCGATTTCGAGCATCTCATCGCGCTCCATCACAGCGCCTGTCGGGTTGCATGGGAAGCCAATCAGGATGGCCTTGGTGCGAGCGGTGATCGCCGCCTCGATGTCCGATGGCCGCACGTGGAAATCGTCGTGGGCATAGGTCGGCACATTGACAACCTCGCCACCGGCAAGGATCACGCTTGCGGTGTAGCTCACGAAGCAGGGCTGGGGCACGATCACCTCGTCGCCAAAGTCCAGGATCGCCTGCATGACCAGGTACATGGCCTCGCTGACGCCAACGGTGATCAGCACTTCGGTTTCTGGATCGTAGCACCGCCCTCCATAGAGCCGCTGCAAATTCTCCGCGACCGCCGTGCGCAACTCGATCATACCCGCATTCGAGGTGTAAGCCGTGTGCCCCCGCTGTAAACTGGCGATGCCGGCGTTGAGAATCGGCGGCGGCGAGACAAAGTCCGGCTCGCCGATACCCAGGCTGACGACATCCTCCATGGTGGCGGCGATATCAAAATAGCGTCGGATGCCAGATGGCGGCACGGCTTGAACCCGGCGGCTGAGTCGGCTTTCATGGGCACGAACGCCAGGGCGTCTGCCGTTGATCTGTTCTATCTGGGGTTGGTTATGGGGTTGGGTCTGGACACCAACTGTATTCATGATCCCCGACCTCCTTGGCCGGCAAAGTACGTGGAATATGCTTGATCGGTGATTGGCAGTGGAAACGGGTCTCAGCGGTGAGCGGTTCCCGTCTATCGTTTGGCCGGTGAGAGCCGTTCGCAGCCGGAGATCGACCCACTCTCCGGCTACCGGCCGCTAGCACTGGCCAACCCACCCATGCCGTGCTCGAATTTCAATTGATGTCGCTTCATCTGTCTATGTCCATCGGATTTGTCGCTACATCAAGCCGACAACGGGACCGCTCTTCGTCGATGCCAGTCACTGTTTTGCTCATACACATACGCCGTACGCAGGATCGTCTCTTCGCCAAAATGCGGGCCGATCAACTGCAACCCAATGGGCAATCCGGTCTCGTCAAAGCCACACGGCACGCTGATCCCGCACATGCCGCTCAAATTTAGACTCAGGGTGAAGATGTCACTCAAGTACATCTCCAGCGGATTGTCTGTCTTTTCGCCG
Source organism: Caldilineaceae bacterium (assembly GCA_012032975.1). The sequence continues at coordinate 2,868 of JAAUPU010000620.1, forward strand.
ATTTCAAAGGCCGTCGTCGGCGTGACCGGACAGGCGATCACATCCACCTGCTCAAAGGCGCGCTCGAAATCCTGTTTGATCAGGGTGCGCACCTGCTGCGCCTTGAGGTAATAGGCATCGTAATAGCCTGCGCTCAATGCGTATGCGCCCAACATGATCCGCCGCTTTACCTCTGGGCCGAATCCCTGGCCGCGCGTCTGGCGAAAATTGTCGAACATGACATCGGCGCCCGCGCTGTGGCCAAAACGCACACCATCGTAGCGGGCCAGGTTAGCGCTGGCTTCGGCGGTGGCGATCAGATAATAGGTCGGCAACGCCTTATCGGTGTTGGGGAGATGGATGGGCACGATCTGCGCGCCCAGCGCCTCCAATGTACCGACCGCCGATCTCACCGCAGATTCGACTTCCGGCTGGATGCCATCGATGAAATATTCGGCTGGCAACCCAACGCGAAGCCCGCGCAGATCGCCGTCCAGCGAGGTCAAATAGTCTGGCGCAGCGCTCGGCATGGTGGTGCTGTCATAGGGGTCATGACCGGCAAATGACGCTCAAAAGCAGCGCGGGCGTCGGCCACATCTCTGGTCAGCGTGCCGACCTGATCAA
>JAAUPU010000621.1 GCA_012032975.1 Caldilineaceae bacterium
GGCACCCCGATGATGAGGAACGCGAAGTAGTGGAAGACCGCGGAGACGAGGGCGAGCAGGCCGCGGGAGTAGATGTAGCCACCGGTCTTGTCGATGGCGATCTCCCAGACCCGCAGCACCTCGCGCTGGCGGTCGGGTCTGACCAACGAGCAGATGGCCCGGCGTAGGCGGGGCCCGTCGGCGACCAGGTAGAAGGTGAACAGCAGCACCGTGAGGGCGCGGAACAAGAAGCTCACGGCGGTGGCTCCGACGCTCAGGACGTTGCCGGCCAGGCCCGTGGCCACGTCGTTGGCCGCCCCGCCCGCCTGGAACTGATTGGCCAGATCGTCGGTGTTGAGGTCGGCGTCGGTTCCAAAATGGTGACGGTCGTCGTGTAGATTCTAGGCTCGCCACTGGTCAAGATGACCGTGAGTGTGTAAAGACCATCCTTATCATCCACACATTCTTCTTTTTCGCCGTGACCATTCACAGGCAGATTTTCGTAGTAAACCTCACGCACGTTGTCGACGTTCCAGTGGACCAGCGTACACTTGCCAGCCTTTAGTTCAGTCTCTTCTGGACCAAAGACGACCACAACCGGGCCGGATGTTGGGGTCTGCGTAGCCGTGGGCAGCGGCGTCGGTGTTTCCGTCAGCGGTGTGCTGGCGGGGATCTGCAACAGGGCTGGATCTGGCGTGTCACGACGTGTTGGCACGGCCGCGCTCAGTCCCGGCAATTGCTGAATCGGCGCGGGCACCAAGAGCGCAGTGGGCGTTGGCGGTAGAGGTGTAGGCCCGACGACGATAATCGCCGGTGGCGCGCTGCCTGCGGCTGGCGTGCCGTTGACGACGACCGCCGGGGCAGAATTGCCCTGCATCGGCGTGGCTGTCACAGCGACCGGGTACTCATTTTGGCCGGCGCTGCCAGTTGTGGGGACTTCGGCGGCAGCGTCTGGCGGGCTGGTTGCCGTCAAGATAACGTAGACGGGAAGCGGCGTCTCGGTTGGATTGGCCAGCGTGGCCACATTTCCTTGAGCAGTTGCAAGCGTGTTGTTGACCAACTGCCATCCCGTGTAGACGGCCGCAACGCCACCGCAAAGAAAGACGCCCACGAAGATCGCGGCGGCCCGATCCAGCCCCAGCGCCGCCGATTTTTGGCCTGCCTGCCACTATCCCCAGCCAGATTGGTTGCCAGATCGCCCAGTCCGCTCTGCAGACGGTTCGAATCCAGCGCGTCCAGCTCAGAGTGGGCATATGCGCCCTCCACGTCCGGGACAACGCCGCTCTCCAGGCCATCCAAGGCCGCGGCGGCTTGATAACGCGGGCAATAGCGAAAGCCGCTGCTCAAGCAAAAAGTTGCCTGGTCGGTGAGCATCAGCGCATCGGCTTGCTCTGTGGCCAGACAGCGATTTTCAAAGCTGGGATATTCGATTGGGGGTCCATCGTCGAATCGGGCTGAAAGCGTTCCGAGATATGGACAGATAGACCCCTGCGGTCCATCAGAATGTTGTATCAACTGCTACCGTATCCCGACTCCAGCCAATCCGACGCCAGGGCCAATGCCTCGTCAGTCGTTGCAATTTCACCTGCAACCTGCGCTTCCTTCAATCTCTCTAACATCTCGCCCAACTGCCGACCGGGCGCCAACTCAAGTTCTTGCATGAGCCGATGGCCGTCAACCAACGGTTGTCGCTGCGCAGTTTTCAGTCCGGTATCGTCGAACGCAAAGGCCAGCAACTGGTTGGCATGGCGCAGATAATTGCCCCAATCGTCCGGTCTCTCACGATAGGTGGCCAACACATCAGCCAGAGCAAGCATCAAGGTGTCAACAGCCGCCGGTTGTCCGTGCTGCCGGTTGCCTACGTCTCGGAAAAAACGGTAACAGGCACGGCGGCTGATCGGTTGATCGCCAAAGCTGGCATGGAGCATGTGGGGTCGCATATGGCTGCGGACGACCGCCGTCGATAGTGAGATCTCCTGTCGAGAAAAGCGGAGTTCGCCCAAGATTCTTTCCGTCATCTGCGCGCCCAATTCGTCATGGCCCAGGAAGCGATAGCGCATCGCGCCATCGGGCTGTTCCTCGCGCGTGCGGGTGGATGGCTTGCCAATATCGTGCAGCAACGCGTGCCAGATCAACCAATCTGCCCGCGAGCGAGCTGCCGCGATGGTGCGCAAAAAGTGGCCCCGCAGCTTGTGGCGCCAGGGCGACAACGCCTTGACCAGTTCGTCAGCAGCCTCGCCTCGCTCGCTCACTTCGCCGCTGACGATCCATTTGCGCAAGAAGGTTGCGTAGCGCACCGTCTTCAACGTGTGGCTATAGACGTCGAGGTAATGGGGCGGCGACTGTTCGATGCCGATGGTGGCGGCGACTTCAGGCAATACGTGCGCCAACAGGCTGAGGATGCGCATCTCCTCGATGGCCTGGTCCGGTGCGCTCGTCGTCGATAGCTTCCACAATTCATCGCGGATTCGCTCGGTGCTGGCCAGACGAACCGTGCCAGAGAGCCGTTTGACCTGGGCGCGGGTCTCCTCCTCCAGCCTGAATCCAAACTGGCTGGACATGCGCACGGCCCGGATCAGACGCACGGCATCCTCAGCCAGGCTCATCACGGAGACGCGGCGCAGCAAGCCCTCTTCCAGGTCAGCCTGTCCGCCGCAGATATCGATCAGCCGCGGGGGTTGCTCCCGGTCCACGGCAATGGCCATCGCGTTGATCGTGAAGTCGCGGGCCAGCAGATCCTGTTCGATGCCTTGGCCCTGCATCCGGGCCACATCACAGACCAGTGGCTCGTCTCCGCTAAGCGTGAAGACCAACCGCGCAATATCGCGCGCCTCATCCATCGGGTAATAGGCCCATCCGATCCGGTCAGCCACTCGCTGTGCAGTCGCCAATGCCGGCTGTCCAATGACGAGATCGAGATCCGCAAGCTCTTTATCCTGCTGCAGAAGATGATCGCGCACCGCACCCCCAACTATATAGACGGGAGAAAGCTCGTCCAGGAACGCCCAGATCAGACTTTGAAACGCTGGATGCTTGGGCTTCCAGTTCACGAATTGAGCTTCGAAAGATGGCATTTCTGTGACCTTAAAATCGACGAAGCACGCCCAACCCACTGTGGATCCCGGCTGTGGATCAAAGGCTATGGATACGACGTTGCGCCATTATAGCAGACGTCCAACATAATATGAAGCGCATTTCCGAACCCGGTGCATCTTGATATGTTGCAAGTTGAACAAAATGCACAAAATTTGTCCAGAACGTCTGAAGGGGCGTCAACGGGGGTCTGCGCCAGCGAGGTTTGCGTCAACGAGGTATGCGTCAACGAGGTCGGCGCCAACTCAAGATCATGACACCCGTGAGGACGGCAACGCCGCCAAGAAGCTGTTGGGGAGTGGGAAAGGTGTCGAAGAGGAGCAGCGCCCAGAGGATCGCGGCCACAGGCGTCAGGGTAAGCACGACGGCGTGAACGCTCATCTTGAGCCGGCGCA
>JAAUPU010000622.1 GCA_012032975.1 Caldilineaceae bacterium
CCGTGGTCGCCGGCAACCGCGACGCGACCCCCGAGGTGGTCGTGGATGGCGAGACCGGTCTCCTGATCGACCCGACGTCCTCTGACCAATTCGCAAACGCCGCCGACCGCTTGCTCTCTGACCCGCAGCTTTGTCAACGTATGGGTCTTGCGGGACGTGAGCGAGTAGCCACTCATTTTACTTTCGACCACTTCGCCCACACGCTGCTCGGCTATATCGACGAACTGGCAGGCTAAGCGCGGCTGATGCGAATCCTCCAGGTCAGCGTCGTCTACTACCCCGAACTGCACTTCGGCGGCCCTCCACAGAAGATCCATGCGCTCAACCGCAAGCTGATCGAGCGCGGCCATGAAGTGCGCGTGCTTACCTTTCATTCAGAGCGACCCGGCGCCAATGTCGTGACCGAATTGGACGGTGTGGGCGTGCGCTATCTGCCCTGGGTAGGACGCGCAAACTGGCGCACCCCGCGACCTTTCGCGACCTTTCGCGACGACATCGAATGGGCCGAGGTGATCCATCTCTACGGATTGTACAACTTGCTGGGACCGCCGGTCGCGCGGACGGCCCGCCGGCTCGGTCGGCCCTATCTGCTCGAACCGCAGGGTATGTTCGTGCCGCGCGCCCGAACTCAGGGCGCCAAGCGCCTCTATCATCTTGCCGTCACCCGCTGGCTGGCGCGCGATGCTGCCTGGGTGATCGCCCATTCAGTGGCCGAGAAAAAGGAACTCGCAGCCATCGCGCCAGCCGAGCACATCGCGGTGCGGCGCAACGGCATCGATGTCGAAGCGTTCCGCAATCTAGGCTCCGGCGATGGCTTCCGCCGAGAGATCGACGCAACACCCGATGAGCGCATCGTGCTCTTCATCGGGCGGATCAGCCCCATCAAAAACCTGGAGACGCTGGTGCGTGCGTTTGCCCAGGCCCCGCTGCCGGCGACCCGACTGGCCCTTGTAGGACCATTGGAAGACAGGGCGTACGTCTCCGCGATCGAGCGCTGGCGCAAGAGCTGGGCGTGGCGGATCGCGTTCGCTTGACCGGAGCGCGCTATGGCCAGGACAAATTGGCGGCGCTGGCCGCGGCAGACCTCTTCGTGCTCCCCTCCACCTTTGAAAGCTATGGCAATGCGGCGGCAGAAGCGGTGGCCGCGGCTCTGCCGGTGCTGCTCTCCGATGGCTGCGGCATTGCCCCGCTGATCCACGGCCGCGCGGGTCTCGCCGTCCCACCCACGGTCGAAGGCCTCGGCATGGGGCTGGCGGCCCTGCTGGGCGACGAACCGCGTCGCGCCGCGTTGACCCGTGGGCGCGCCGACGTCATCACCCAGCTCTCCTGGGACGAACCCTTGCGACAACTGGAAGGCTACTACCGCCATGCAGTTTGGCCCGCAACGCAGCCAACCCCGGCGCCCTGACCCATCCGACATATCGGCCCACCCAGCACGCCTCAACCCAATCCAAGCATCGGCGCTTTGAATTGCAAGCAGATAGTAAGCAGGCTCTGTTGAGCCTGACGCTGACTCCATGCTATGGTTCAACCTGATGTCCACCTCTTCGCAGCCACTGCCTAGCATCATGGGCAGGCCACAGATCCAGGCAGACCGCGACAATTGTTGTCAGATGAAGGTGCGTTCAGGTCGGAGCTTCCAACCTCGGTCCATCACCCCGAGGCCGCCTTCGTCCCCAAGAAGTGCGATGTTCAGAAACGTGGATTTCTGCTATAGTTGGGTCCGCGTCTGACAAGTCGCGAAGGCCCTACCGCCTTTCAATCTGGTGACGATTCAGCGCAATCCGTGCAATTCGTGTAATCCGTGGTTGACCGAAATAGGTTCTCTATCCGAACACCACGCCACCACGCAGAAACTGGCCTTGTATGTTCATCCTTGGAATCAACGCCTATCATGGCGGTGCATCAGCCGCCATCATCCGCGATGGAGAGTTGATCGCCGCGGTCGAGGAAGAGCGCTTTACGCGCCAGAAATATTGGGCGGGCTTCCCCACCCGGTCGATCCGCTACTGTCTGGACGCGGCTGGCGTTGAGGCATATGAGTTGGACCACGTCGGCATTTCGCGCAACCCCAGCGCCCACCTGGTCCAGAAGGCGCTCTACACACTGCGTCGGCGCCCAAGTTTCAGCCTGCTGCGCGACCGCCTGGCCAATGCGGGCAAGGTCGGCGACCTGCGCACCCAGTTGGCCGATGCGCTCGGGCTGGAGGGCCGCAACCTGCGCGCAGAGTTTCACAATGTGGAGCACCACCGGGCGCACATGGCCAGCGCCTTCTTCGTCTCTCCCTTTCAGGATGCGGCAATTCTGTCGGTCGATGGCATGGGCGATTTCGTCAGCACCATGACCGGGTCCGGTCGCGAGAGCAAAATGGAGGTGTCGGAGACCGTCCACTTTCCCCACTCTCTTGGCAACTTCTACACACTGATCTGCCAGTGGCTGGGCTTTCCAAAGTATGGCGATGAAGGCAAGGTGATGGGGCTGGCGCCCTACGGCCAGCCTCGCCACATGGACGAGATGGCCCAGGTGTTGCGCTGGCACTCCGACGGCTCGTTCGAGTTGAACCTGGACTATCTGACCGATTTTGCCGATGGCAATCTGATGACCTGGGAGAATGGCACGCCGGTCGTCCCTCGTCTCTTCAGCGACAAGTTGGTCAAGCTGTTGGGGGAGCCAAGAGAGGCAGGCGGCGCGATCACCGCACACCATCAAGATGTGGCGGCCTCGCTTCAGGCCACCCTGGAAGCCGTCGAGATGGCCCTTGTCCAGCGGCTGCAACAACAGACAGGCCAGAGCCGGCTCTGCATGGCGGGAGGCGTGGCGCTCAACAGCGCATTCAACGGCAAGATCCTGCCCAACACGGCATTCGAAGAGATCTTCATCCAGCCCGCGGCCGGCGATGCGGGAACTTCGTTGGGCGTTTGCTACTACATCTACCATCAACTCCTGGGCTGCCCGCGCAGCTTTGTGATGACCGACGCCTACACCGGTCCCACCTATGCCAATGGCTGCATCGAAGAGGCGATCGCACGCGCAAATCTGGCTGCACGCGCGATGGACGATGAGGCGCTCTGCGTCTCGGCTGCCGATCTGATCGCCGACCAGAAGATCGTCGGCTGGTATCAAGGTGCGATGGAATGGGGTCCGCGCGCACTCGGCAACCGCAGCATCCTGGCCGACCCACGCCACGCATCGACCAAGGATCTCCTCAATGCGCGCATCAAGCGCCGCGAGAAGTTTCGTCCCTTTGCGCCGGCCGTGCTGGCCGAGCAGACCGGCGTCTATTTCGACCAGTCCTACCCGGACCCCTTCATGCTCAAGGTCTACCAGGTGCGGCCCGAAAAGCACGAACTTCTTCCCGCGGTGACCCATGTCGATGGCAGCGGACGCCTCCAGACGGTCGAGCGCGAGGTCAATCCGCGCTATTATCGGCTGATCGAAGCATTTGGCGAACGCACAGGCGTGC
>JAAUPU010000033.1 GCA_012032975.1 Caldilineaceae bacterium
CTGATGATTACTTGCACCGCGACAAGACGGCCACCATCTTTTGGCCAACACATTGCGCTGACCAAAACGGAAAGGTTTGCAAAGATGATCGGTGGAGGACGAATCGTCGGGATCATCCTGATGGGCTGAGCGGGCTGCTCTTGCTGGCCTTTCTCGGCTGGATCGTGACCGCGTTGGGAACCAGCGAGACCAGCGCTGGCGGCATGACCCTCGGCATCCTGCTTGCGTTTGTGGTGCTGGGGCCGATCTTTGGCATTGGCGCCTATCTGTTCCGCAAGGGTTCGGCGGAGAGCGCACAATATGCGTTTGCCCAGCAAGAGAAGAAGATACTCAACATGGTGCTCGCCCAGGGGCAGGTGACGATCCGCGAATTGGTCATCGAACTGGAAGAGTCACAGGAAGAGATCGAAGAGATGATCCGCGATCTGGTGGGCAAGCAGCTCTTCAGCGGTGCGATCAACTGGGAAAAGGGGCTGCTCTACAGTGTCGAAAGTCAGGCGCTGACCGACGACCACAAATGCCCCAATTGTGGCGGTGAACTCACCTTCGCGGGAAAGGGGCTGATTGTTTGCCCGTATTGCGGGAGCGAGGTATTCTTGACCAAACGGGCCGCCGCGTCCACGGCAGAAACCGACGTTTCTGCATAGCCTCAAAGGAGGATATTGATGCCAGACCAATACGTAGAATTGGCCAAGGAAAACATGGGCGCGCTGGAGCGTCTTGTCAAGGGACTGCCCGGTATCCAGGGCTATGTCGACAAAAATCTGCGCCGCGACGCAGACAAGCGGCTGCGCACACTCATTGCCGGTCAACTGGAAGAGCAGAAGCAACGTCTTTTTGATATCCAGCAGAAGCTGCTCAAGGGTGGCGGCCTGAAGTGGCTCGACGACGTGGACGGCGCAATCCAGAAGCTGCAAATTCTGATCGACCGCATCAAGACAGCCAGCTACGGCTATGCAGGTCTCTTCGACGCGGTGGCCATCCGCGAGGAGCAGTTGGATGCGCTGCACCGTTTTGATGTCGCACTGGCCGGCCGCGTCGTGATGGTCGAAAACGCAGTCGATGCGCTGGCCGCTGCCGTTGCCAACAAGGAAGATGTTGGCGTCATCGCCGACCAGCTGACCGACATCGTGGCCGAACTCAACAACATGTTCAACCGACGGGAAGAAGCAGTGCTGGACACTGCGCTGCTGCTCGATACATCATCCGTACCGGAGATCGATCCGACGCTGCTCGCAGAGAGCGAATAGAACCGTCCACTGCTTGCGCAGATTTCACAGATAACGCAGTGACAGTCGGCGAAACTGCGGATAGAAGAAGACGCGACATCGGCAAACGCCTGAAATTGATTGGAGAGAAAAAAAGATGCCAAGAATTATCGACGTAATCGAAGCCGCCAACCAAGGCCCCAACGAGATGGTCGTGCGGATGCCCGAATATGGCGCGGGAGATTTTCGGCTCGGCAGCCAAGTGATCGTGCGCGAGAGCCAGCGCGCCGTCTTCTACCGCGACGGCCAGTCGCTGGACCTCTTCGACCCAGGGCGCCACACCATCACCACAGCCAACGTCCCCATTTTGTCTGGTCTGTTACGCCTGGGAACCGGCGGCAAGGACATCTTCACCGCCGAAGTTTACTTCACCAACATGCGTGAATTCACCGACATGAAATGGGGCACGCCGCAGCCCATCAGCCTGCGCGACACCGACCTTGGCCTGGTACGGCTGCGTGCGTTTGGCCAATACACCATGCAGATCAGCGACCCCAAGCGCTTCGTGGACCAGATCGTCGGCACCCAGGGGCTGTACAACACGTCGCAGATCGAGGACTATCTGCGCAACTCGGTCATCAGCCGCCTCACCGATGTGCTGGGCGAAAACATGACCAGCATCTTCGATCTGCCCCAGCTTTTCGACGAGATCGGCGCGGGGATGCGCGCCAAGGTCCAGGATGACTTCACCGCGATGGGCATCGCGCTGAAGCAATTTATGGTCGTCTCCATCACCCCGACCGAGGAGACCGCCAAGGCCATCGACGAACGGGCCAGCATGGGCGCCATCGGCAACCTGGACGCGTACATGAAATTCAAGACCGCGCGTGCGGTCGGGGATGCCGCGCTCCAATCCGGCGGCGGCACTGGAGAAGGACTCGGTCTCGGCGCCGGCATCGGCATGGGCGCGGGCATGGCGGGCATGATCTCCAACGCGATGGCCGGGACGCAACAGCCTGCCCAACAGCAACCAGCACAGGCTCAAGCCGCAGCGGCAGCCACTCCCTCCGTCATGACATTGGCTGAAGCTGCAGATTATCTCAAGGTGTCCGAAGCCGATGTCCAGTCGATCATCGACAGCGGCGAACTCAAGGCGCGCAAGATCGGCGCTTCGTATCGCATCAGCAAGGACGCGGTGGACGCATTTCTTTCCGGGGCATAGCCCAAAAAATGTTTGCCGGCCAGACCCAGGAACACAGCGCATGTTCGGGTACGTCTGAGAGAATGGCGATCAGTGTGGTCGCATCAGTTTGAAGGAGATACATGCGAGCAAGTTTTTGGGAAGTTCTGGCCGGCATCGCCATCTTGGCGATCTGCCTGGCCGCAGGGATCGTCATTGCGGGCAGAATCGCGCCCCAACCGGTGATCGGCGTCCTCCGCCTGGAAGGGGCGATTGATTTCGTCAGCGCCGACCATGTCCAGGATGTGATCGACGCGGCGCGGCGCGATGGTCGGGTTGCCGGCGTCGTCCTGGAAATCGCCAGCCCAGGCGGGTTCGCCACCAGCAGCGAGAGCATCTTTTACAGCCTGCTGCAACTGCGCGACGAAAAGCCCCTCGTGACCGCAGTCGATGGCATCGCGGTCAGCGGCGGCTACTACATCGCAGCGGCCGGCAACCAGATCTTCGCACCGGCCAGTTCCTACGTTGGAAACATCGGCACACGCGGGCCGCGACCACAGGACCCCACCATTTCGCCCGACGAACTGAGCAGTGGACCCTATAAGCTGAGCGGCGGCAACCGCTTCGACCGCATCCACCAGTTGGATTTGGTCAAGGATGCCTTTGTGAGCAATGTCGTCCACCAGCGGGCCAATGCCTCTGTCAACCCGCTCGGCATTGACGCCAACGCCATTGCCGAGGCGCGCATCTATCTGGGCAGCGAAGCAGTCGCGGTCGGCCTGGTGGATGCGGAAGGCGGGCGCAGCGATGCGATACAGGCTGTGGCTGACCTTGCCGGCGTGGAAAGCTACGCGGTGCGCAACCTCGACGAGTACCTTGGCATCATGCAGGAAACGCCGCCGCTGGGATTGGAAAGCGCCGTGAAATCCATGGTCGAGCAAGCGCCACCAGATGCTGTCTATCTGTTGGATAGCCGCATCGCCTTGCCCGATCTGGCAGCAGCCAACGAAGTCGAGCGCCATCTGCTACGCCTGCGCGCAGCCGCGCCCGGGTCGTTGAGCACTCTCACCGATGCGCCAGCGCCCATCCAAGCGCCGGGATTCCGGCCACAGCCGGCCGGGGAATAAGCCCCCATGACAAAACGTTCGTTCTGGATTCTCATCGCCGCAGTTGGCTTCATACTGCTGCTGCTGCCGCTCTTCTATCGCACTGCCATCCTGCGCTACGACAGCCGGACCTACGAGCCGCCTGCCATCCCAGTGTTGAGCGTGGCGAGCACACCCAAGCCTACCGGGACGCCCGCGCCTCTCATGGTCGTTGAGGACGCAGTCGAAACGGAGTTGCGCCCTGGACCCGTGATCGTCGATCTGGCGCATGGCAACCGCATCGACCGCAGCAGTTTCCAGCCCCTTTCCACCGCGCTGGCGACCCACGGCCTCGGGCTAAAATTCTGGATCAGCGAGGTAGACATCCTCGCGCTCGATAACTTCTTCGACTACCCGGACCAGTCGGCTGACCTGGCCAAGCTGCTGGGCGACGCCAGCGCGCTGGTGGTCATCAGCCCGTTTTTCCTCTGGTCGTCCCAAGAAATCGCCCTGGTCGAACGCTTCGTAGCTGACGGCGGCCGCCTGCTGCTGATCAGCGACCCGGATGTAACCGGCGACGCCGCACGCGACATCAACAACCTGGGCGAGCCATTCGGCGTGATCTTCAACGAAGACTATCTGTACGACACCAAAGAGAATGACGAGAATTTCGTCCATATCTTCCTCGACCAGTTCGTGGACCAGGCAAGCGATCTGGCCGACAACGTCATCGCGCTCTATGGCGCACGCAGCATTAGCGGTGACATCCGGCCACAGGCCATCAGCGCGGAGACCACCCTGAGCAGTCTGCGCAGTGGCGTCAGTGGGCTGACGACCGTGGCGCTAGGCGACATGGAATCGAACCAAACCGCAGGACGCGTCCTGGCACTGAGCGATGTGGATGTGTTGACCGAACCGTATGTCAGCCGCCACGACAATCGGCGCGTCGTGGAATTCGCCGCCAGCTTCCTGGCCAATGGCGAACGCACGAACACAGTCACCGATTTTCCCGCCTATCTTGGCAAAGAGGTTGCGCTGATCTTTGGCGACTCGGACTCAGTGGATAGCGAGTTGCTGAAACAAGGCGCCAAGCTACAGACGACGCTGGAGCAGAGCGGCCGCTCGCTGACCCTGACCAGCGCGACAGCCATCTCCGCGACCCAAGAAACAGATGGCGACGCGCCCGGATTGGACGTCATCTATCTGGCCGACTACGAATCCGCCAACGGATCGTCCGGCGTCCTGGCATCGCTGGGTCTGGAATTGGTGGAAGAAATAGAAGAAATAGAGGCGGAAGAGGATTCGGATCTGCCCTCCTCTGGATCGGAAGAAGGCGCGGATGCGGCCGAAACACCGGTCCCGCCGACAGCAACTGTGGAAGCCAGCGAGAATGTGACAGTGACGGCCACACCTGCGATCTCCGTCACGACCGCGCTGAGCGTGGCCACCGATGCCGCGGTGACAATGACAACCGCCATCACCGCCAACGTCGAAATGACCGCCAGTGCAACGACGGACGAGGATGCTGCCCAGCCGGAAGAACCGACAGCCACGCCAACGCCCAGCCCAACACCCGAAGTCAAGCGCTTTATTGTCACGGAGGACGGCTTGCGCCTGGTGGCAGAAGAGACCCTGCTCATCGATCAGAGCGAGGATGAGGTGGGCAACCGGCGCATCGCGGTGTTGGCCAACAACAGCGAGGCGATCGGTGCGGGCGTCAACCGGCTGTTGACGCGCGACTATGCCGGCTGCGTCACCGCGGCCAACCGGGTGATCTGCTCCTTTGATGGCAATGGCGAAGCCGCAGAAGGCAAGGAAGATGCCGATGGAGCGGCCAGCGACAGTGACGATGCTGCACAAGGGCGCCCAACGCCCACAGGCGAACCAGCGGATGCGCCAGCAGAGGCGCCACCCACGGCGATGATCCTCGTGGTCGATGACGACCGCTTGGCCGCTGACGGCGAGACCAGCGAGGCCGACACCTATCTCAAACAGTTGACTGCGTTGGGCTATCGCCCGGACCTGTGGAGCACGCTCAGCAAGGGCACGCCTACCAGCGAAGAGATGGGCGAATACGATTGGGTGATCTGGAGTGGAGGCGGATACGAAGTCAGCGGACCAGACCCAGTCAACGATCTCCAATCCATGTTCGAATATCTCAACACAGGCGGCAACCTGACTGTCAGCAGTCGTCGCCCCTTCTTCGGCGCCGGCAAGGACGAACCGTCGGTGATCACGGATGTGGTCATCGAGACGGCGTACCTGAATTGGTGGTGGACCTGCCAGAAGGACCAATCGAGCTTGCCAATGGGCTACCGCCCGTTGCGCCGATGGCGGTGGAAAACGAAGACGGTGAGGAAGATGGCGCGATGGTTGCGCTCCGTCGCGGCCCAGAGAGCAATGCGGCCGGCGCTCCCCTGCTCTTCGTGGCCACCGACGAAGGCGATTCGCCGGAGGCGACCGGCGCGCGCTTATTGGTCCTGGGGATGTCGTTGACCTGGCTACCCGATGGGGTCGACGGCCAGTTGGTCACCAACATGGCCAATTGGATCCTGCAGCCCAAGTAACCGACACGGCCTCGAGTGCAGGTCCAAAGTCATTCCAGGCATTCTACGTAGAATGCGATTGCTCGTCGATCTCGATTTCCACGCGGAAATGTTTGGTCAGTTCGTCTGTCAGCCGCGGCGAGATCGTACACAGATCGTTGGGGAAGGAGAGTTCAAGCCGCTTCCCCTTGGATTCGAGCAGGATGAAGAAACGATCCCGCCCCCGTGGGTCGCGCACGCGGTCGTATATCTCCTTGAGTCGATATTTATCACGCGCCAGGTCGCCGCTGCGACGGAAGGTGATGTAGAGCCGTTTGGACCCACTGTGAGCCGGCGTCCCTACACGCTCTGCAACTGGCGACACGGTTGCGGCTGGGGCTGTTGTCGGCTCGGCCGATTTGGCGGCGTGGCCATTGGTTGATTTGCCCACAGGTTGAAACTCCGCTGGCCGCTCGTCTGCGCTAGGCGGTTGCCCAGAAACATCTGACAACTCGGACTCTTCTTGGGTCACTTCGGGCGCAATAGTTTCGATCACAGGCGATTTGCCATTGGTTGCCGTCTCGACAGCACCGACTCCAACCGACGCCAACGGCGCGGCAGATGGCGCAAGGATCGGCTCCGGTGCGACGGGTTTCGACTCACCATTCTGCGATCCGTTCTCTCGGGACAACTCCTCTGGAATGCGCTTCTCCGAAGAAACTTGACCTGCATCAGCGGCCCAGGCGGGCGGGTCATTGGCAAACGGGCTTTCCTCGTCTTCCGGCCCATCGCCCAAGTAGTCACTCAGCGGCGTCTCGTCGTAGTCGCCATCTTCTTCTTGAATCGCGACACCGTTGATGGTGGGCGAGACCACGAGCAGCGGGGGCTGCTGTTTGCCCCATTCATCGGCCATGGCGACGGCCTGCTCCACGTAGTTTTGGATCGAATCTGCCAGCAGCGTGGTCTGACCCTCACGCGTCTGCGCCTTGCCCTTGACCACGACCACATTGTCCTCGATCAGCTTGTCCTTGAAGTCGCCGTAGGTGCGGGGAAAGACGACGACTTCACACTGCCCCTGGAAATCCTCCAGTTGCACGAATGCCATCAAGTCGCCCTTCTTGGTCGTGATCGTGCGCACACTCTCGATCATGCCGGCCAGCAGCACGTTCTTGCCGTCATAGCTGGCATCCAGTTCATTGCACGCACAGGTAACGATCTTCTTGAGGTCGATGCTTACATGTTGCAACGGGTGGCTCATGGTATAGACGCCCAGCAGTTCTTTCTCCCATTGCAATCGCTCGCGACCAGAGGCTTCTTCAATATCCGGCAGACGGATCGGGACCACCTCGACCGCACCGCCACCCATCAGGTCGAACATGGACAACTGGCCGCTCTCCTTGGCACTGTGGGTGGCCGCCGAGCGGGCAATCAGTTGGTCGAGGGCAGTGAGCAGACGGCTGCGGTAGCCAAAGCGATCCAGCGCGCCGACTTTGACCAGGCACTCCAACGCACGCTTGTTGACCTGGCGCAGATCGACGCTGTCACAGAAATCCTCCAGGTTTTGGAAGGGTCCGTCACTGGCGCGCGCCTCGATAATGACGCGCACAGGGCCTTCGCCCACATTCTTGATCGCGGCCATGCCAAAGCGGATCGCGCTGCCTTCTGGCACGGGAAATGGGTAGGCGATCAGCGCATCGCGCTGGGCTGCACTTTCGACATCGGCTGGCAGTTCTTGAATTTCGAAATCCAGCCCGCTGTAGTTGACATCGGGCGGCAGCACATCTATGCCCATGCGCCGCGACTCGTTGATGAAGTTGACGACCTTTTCGGTCTTGTCACGCTCGATCAGCAGCAGCGCGGCCATATACTCGACCGGATAGCGGGCCTTCAAATAGGCGGTCTGCACGGTGATGACGGCATAATCCGCGGCGTGGGATTTGTTGAAGCCATAGCGGGCGAAAAACTCGATGTCGCCGTAAATGTCTGTCGCGGCCTGTTTGGGGATGCCCTTCTTCTGACAGCCTTCGACAAACAGCTTCTTGTGATACTCGATGTCCGACGCCTTCTTCTTGCTGATGGCGCGCCGCACTAGATCCGCTTCGCCCGGTGTGTAGCCGGCCAACTGGCTCAGCGCCTGGATGATCTGCTCCTGATAGACGATGATGCCGTAGGTCTCGGCCAGGATCGATTCCAACGCGGGGTGTTTGTACTCGACCGGCTCATCGCCATGCATGCGGCGAATAAACTGGGGGATGTACTCGATGGGGCCTGGGCGGTAGAGCGAAATGGTGGCGATGATATGCTCAAAAGCCGATGGGCGCATTTCGGTCAGCACCCGGCGCATGCCCTGGCTTTCGACCTGAAAGACGCCGCTCACCTCGCCGCTAGAGAGCAGTTTGAAAGCCTCGCTCGCGGCCTCTCCCTCGAAGGGAATGTTGCCCAACGTGTACTCGATGCCGTGGCGCTCGCGGATCAACCGCACCGCCTCGCGCATGACCGAAAGCGTACTCAGCCCCAGAAAGTCCACCTTGAGCAGGCCAATCGATTCGAGAATCGGAAACTCATATTGCGCGACCGCATTGGTGATGCTGCCCTTGGAGCCGCGCATCAGCGGCGTGTAGTGGGTCAACTCCCGGTCGGCCACGATCACCGCCGCGGCGTGGATGCCCGAATGGCGCGCCACACCCTCCAGCTGCATGGAGGTGTCCAGCAGACCGCGCACCCACTCCTGCTTGCCAGCCAGGTCGGCCAACTCCGGGTTGTAGAACTCGTTCCCCTCGGTGAGCACATCCTGAATGGTCACCGGTTTGCCGGGGATGGCGGGGATCAGCTTGGCGATGCGGTCCACTTCGTGGAGCGCGATGTCCTGGGCACGGCCCACATCGCGGATCGCGGCGCGCGCTTTCATGCGGCCAAAGGTGGCGATCTGTGCGACCTGTTCCTCGCCATATTTTTCGATGGTGTAGCGGATCAATTCCTCGCGCTGGTCGTCTGGGTAGTCGAGGTCGAAATCGGGCATGGTGACGCGGCCCGGATTGAGGAAGCGCTCAAAGATCAGGTTGTTCTTGAGTGGGTCCAGCCCGGTAATGCCGGTGCAATAGGCGACCAGCGAACCCGCGCCGGAGCCGCGCACATTCCACCAGATGTTGCGACTACGGGCGAAATCGCAGAGGTCGGCCACGATCAGAAAATAGACATCAAGCCATCTCATGGATGATGCGCAACTCTCGTTCTTTGCGCTCCTGGACTTCCTCGCTCGTGGCGCGATCGCCGTAAAACTCCGCCAACCCCTTTTCGGTCAGATGACGCAGATAGCTTTCATAGGTGAAGCCATCCGGGATGGGCAGGTCGGGCAGATGATATTCGGGATCTTCCAGGTCCACGTCGCACATCTCGGCGATGCGCACCGAATTGTCGAACGCGCTGGCCGGCAGGTCGATGAGCGGACGGAAGGTGGCCTCCATCTGCTGGCGGCTCTTGAGAAAATAGCTCTGGTCGCTGAGCCGCATCCGTTTCTCGTCGTGGATGCGTGTGCCGGTCTGAACGCAGAGCAGCACCTCGTGGGGGCTGCTATCTTCTTCGCGCACGTAATGGACATCGTTGGTGACCAGCAACTGGATTCCGAACTTGTCCGCCCACGGCGCCAGGGTCTTGTTGACCTCGACCAGTTCGGGGATGTTATGTTCCTGAATTTCGATGAAAAAGCGATCCTTGCCAAAGAGGTCCACATACCAGCCAAGCCGTTCATAGGCTTCGCGATCTTTGCCCTGCATGATCAGTTGGGGCACTTCCGCGCCCAGGCAGCCGGTGCTGCTGATCAGCCCCTCGGCGTGGGCAGCCAAAAAGTCATGGTCGACGCGCGGCTTATAATAGTAGCCATCCAACTGGCTGTGGCTGGCGATCTTGAGCAAGTTGCGATAGCCGGTCATGTTCTGCGCCATCAAGAGCAGGTGGTAGTTTTCCTTGTCAAACTGACCATCGCGACCGCCCATGGGCCTGCCCCAGACCGTCTGGTAGGCCTCGACGCCGATGATGGGTCGGATCTCCGCACCTTTGCAAGCGCGGAAAAATTCGATCGCACCGTGCATCGCGCCATGATCGGTCAGCGCGAGCGCAGGCTGGCCCAACCGCTTGGTCTCCTTGACCAGATCTTTGATGCGCCCCAGCCCGTCGAGCAGGGAATATTCCGAATGTGTATGCAGGTGAACAAAATCGTCGGACATGGTTACCACTCGTGGTCGTCTCTTGTAGAGCGAAGAAAGGCGTCGGGGTTACAGGTCGGTTCACACAGTGCCTTTGACATAATGTGCCTTTGACATAATGTGAACCTATGTTCTAGTCAGGCAGCTTGATTATAGCAGACGCGCGGGGTCCGTGCGAAAAGATTATTGGGAGGATACAGCCTGTTGCGGGGCAGCTCGGTACAAGGAAATTGGCGGCAGATCGATCTCTGTCTGGTCCACAAGACGCGCGCATCGGGTGCGTTTTGGGCCTAACGCAGCTTGCTCAGGACCATCCGCTCCAG
>JAAUPU010000623.1 GCA_012032975.1 Caldilineaceae bacterium
GATGCCTAACAGCTTAACCTAGAGCCACTGCTAGAACCGGGCCAACGGGTAGGAGAGAAAATCAGGTCGGGTTTTGGATCTTGTGGCCTATCCCTCACAGCAGCGGGCCTCACCCAGCAGCGACGGGGGGAAATGATGCAGCTACGTTGGGGTGGCTCAACTCATGGCTGACCACTGCCACCGATGAGGCGATCGCAGCAGCGCTCGGGGATGTGGCACTAGCGCGGTTACGCAATGGCATCCCATATCAGAGTCGGGATGAATTTGTGATTTTCCATGCCGATCCTGCTGATGGCAGCGCGGCGGGACTGGCCCTATGGCAGCGGCCATTTTGCGTGGCCGGTCTATGGCTGGCTCAGCCAGAGCTATCATGGCGGCCATCGAGCGCTGGACCTCGCCGCGCCAGAGGGGACCGCTGTCTACGCGGCGGATCGGGGTGTGGTGGTGCGCGCCGGCTGGAACGACCAAGGCTATGGCTTTTTTGTCGTGGTGGATCACAACATCGACTATCTCACGCTCTACGCCCACCTGAGCGAGATCTATGTGCGAGATGGACAGGTTGTCGGGCAGGGGGATCTGCTTGGATTGGTGGGTTCCACGGGCAATTCGACAGGCCCCCATCTCCACTTCGAAATCCGTGATTTCGGCCAGCTGACCGATCCCCTGGCGCTGTTGTTGCGCTGACAGAAGCCGTTGCGCACTGTGATAAAATGGAGGTCAGGTCGCCGCTATCGAACCAGGTGGGTCAGGTCGAAGACTGGTCCGTGAACGCAGGCGCGGGTGTAGCCGCCCGATGCGCGGGCAACGGCACAGGCCAGGCAAGCGCCCACGCCGCAAAGCAGATCCGCCTCGACCAACGTTTGGGCAAAGCCTGGTTCGAGCCGGAATCGCTTGTTGCGGATGGCTTCGGCCAATCTGCTCAGTTCAGTCTCTGGAATCGCCGCGCAAAGTTGGTCGGCCCAGGGCAGCGTTTCGTTTAGCTCACGATCCCAGTCGGCGGTGGTGGCGACCAGGCGCACTTCGACCGGCAGCGGCAACTGGGCGATCCACGGTTGATGACGGACTGCGTCGCCTGCCAACAGCAGCGTCACCCGTCCGCCACGGTCGAGCATCTCATCGATGAGCGGCGTCAGCGTTTTGTGAAGTCGCCCATTGCCCAGCAAAAGAAGATTGCGGCTGGGAGAATCCAGGCGGTAGCCACCGCCCAATGGTCCGATCAAGTTGACAGATGCCCCGGCGGACAAACTCGCCAGCCAGCGCCCGCCCACATCGTCGCCAGGGGGCAGTAGAAATTCCCACCATTCGCCATCGTCCTTGCCGGGCGAGCGACGAAGTCCGCAGGCATACAACGGACGGCGCAGATAGATCTGCCAATTCTCGGCTCGTTCGTCCATCGTCTGCGCGCCGCAGCGGGCCAGGACATAGCGACCGGCAACGCCATCGCCAGCCAGACCGGGCGGCAGCTCGAGGACGATCGAAGCGGTGTTCCCGGTTGTCGGTGTGTCCGCCACGATCGCCGTGATGGTGCCGTCCGGGCGGCTGCTGGGCCGCTGGGTCATATCAATGGATTGTGGAGCAGGCATTGGCATTCGATGTGAGCAGGCAACTTGTGCGTCGCATGGCGCGAACTGAAGATGATTCTTCAGGTGGATGGAGGTGTGGAATTGCGGTCATTGTGGCATACAGTCGTGCGGCCAGCAAATCGTCGCTCGAAATCGACGCCTTACCCATCTCGGTCCAGCCCTTCGTGGACTCAACGGACGCGCTGTTGTGGTGAGCAAGGATGGGGCGGATGACGTATCTGCGTAGGCTGGGCGATTCGTGGCCATCGCTCCACGCGCTGCTCAACCGCGGCCTACCGTTTCGGTCCGAGATTTCGATGCAGGTGCGCTGGCCACTTTTCCTGTTGCCAATCGCGCTCTTTAACCAGATCTTTGCCCCCCATCCTGTCTGGCTTGTGTTGTTGATCGTGCTCGTCTGTATCTATGGGATCGGCTATCTCTGGGTGCGCGGCCAGGCGTGGGATGTAGGAGTCAGCCGCAGCCGTGTGGGTGCGTTGCTCGTGGCCGGCGATAGCCTGCGCGAGGATTTTGAGCTTCAAAACAACAGCCATCTACCGGTACTGTGGGCCGAGTTTACCGATCTGTCGGAATTGCCCGGCTATGACGCCAATCGGGTGGTGGCCTGCGGCGGAACGAGCAGCTATCGCTGGCACACAGAGATCCTTTGTGGGCAGCGCGGCGTCTACCGACTTGGGCCGCACCGGCTTGGTCTGGCCGATCCCTTCGGTCTCTTTCGGCTTGAGATCGGCTATGACTATGTTGACACCGTGCTGATCTATCCACGGGTTGTCTACTTGCCCCCGATCCAGCTTCCTCATGGCAACAGCGGCGGGTCGGATCGCCGTCGTCGCCCGCTGCGTGGTGCGTTTGCCCGCTCCCCCTTCGTCGACGAATACCGCCCCGGCGACAGTCTGCGCTATGTTCACTGGCCCACGACCGCCCACCGCGGACGGCTGATGGTGAAGGAATTGGAGATCGAGCCAAGCGGCGATGTCTGGATTGTGTTGGATCTGAATTCCGCAGCCCACAGTGGCGAAGGGGCCGCTAGCACGTTGGAATTTGCCATCGTCCTGGCGGCCAGCCTTACAGCAGAGTTGCTCAGTGGTCGGGACCGCCGCGCCGTGGGGCTTCTGACCACTTCGGGCGTTGAGCGGGCAATCCAGCATTCGGCTGATTCTGCCCAACTGACGGCGACTGACAGCTTGGTCGGCGACCCGGCGGATCGCGCGGTTCTGCTGCCGCCGATGGCGGGTCAGGCCCAGCTTTGGAACGTGTTGGCCGCGCTGGCGCCGGTGCGCGGCAGCGATGTCCCATTGAGCAGTCTGTTGCGCAACAGCCGGGATGGATTGGGTCGCCGCCGAACGATGGTCGTGATCACACCGCAAGGGGCGACGAGCGCTCCGAATCAGCCCGCGGTTCCGCCCGCGAATCTGGATGAGGAGTGGCTGGCCGAATTGGTGCATCTGCGTGCGCAGGGGTTGGATAGCAGTGTCATCCTGGTCGCTCCAGCGGAGGCTGAAGCTGGCGAAGGTGGCTCTGAGAAGCGGGTCGATGTAGCGGCCAGCCCAATGCAGTCGCGATTGGCGCAGCAGGAACTCCCCGCGCAGCTCTTTCGTGTGGGCGCGCCTTTGCAGACCGTACTTACGTTCCGCCGCAAGCGCACTGTCACGCGCACGACGCCGAGCGGCGGGGTCGTTACCTACGAAGTGGAAGAGGAGGTTGGATGATCTCTGACCGCGCCTCGCGATCCGAACAAGAGATCGTGGCGCCAGCCGAGCGCCCGCTCTTGCCGATCCGGATTGTGCTGTGGTTGGATCGGCGGTTTCGCCCCCATCTGGGCTGGGGCGCCTTGCTTGTCTGTTTGATCCTGGGCGCGCTGCCAGCCAGCGCGCTT
>JAAUPU010000624.1 GCA_012032975.1 Caldilineaceae bacterium
ATAAAATTCTCGCCGGGCAATCCGTTGGCGACTAGCAACTGCTCCACCGTGGTCACATAGTTGCGGGCGATCTCAGAGAGCGTATCGCCATCGCGGACCAGGTAGATCTCGTTGGCCAGTTGCGGCTCGGGCGCCTCATCATAGAGCACCGGCTCCACTCGCGCCGTGACTCGCAACGTCTGGCCAACCCAAATGAAATTCGAGTCGGTCAGACCATTCAGTCGCATCAGATCGGCCAGATCAACGTCGTGGTGAGAAGCGATTCTGGAGAGCGAATCGCCCCGTGCGACGACGTAGTAACCGCCTTCGGCAGGCAATTGACCCGGCTCGGCAGGCATCGCGTTGGCAATCGCAAAGCTGCGTGGGATGCCTAATTGCTGGCCGATAAAGATGGTATTGGGGTCGGTGATGCCGTTGTAGTCGATCAGCTCAGCCATGCTGATGTTGTATTTCTCGGCAATCGAACTGAGACCCTCACCGGGCGTCACCAGGTGTACTGTTTCGGCAGCAGAGACTGGCACTGTCCACCAGAGTGCAACGATTGCACACAGAAACATGGCGAACCAACGCCATCGATGTTGCCCCGCCGCGGGCGAACGGAACGACTGAGTCTGAGCCGCTGATTCGTTGGCGAAATGACGTGCATGGTGTGAACCTCTCATCGGGTGATGCGTTGTCTGACCGCGCGCCAGTGGCGTGCGTTGCGGATTCACCAGATAAGACGCTAAAATCCAGAAATCGGTACGCTGCAATGACAGACGGGGTTGGTAGAAGGCGCGATTTCGGACTGAATTCACGAGGGAGTTGGTCGCTTGAGATGCCGCGGAGGGGGACCAGGTAGGTCGGGTGGGATTCGAACCCACACGGGTTTCCCCGACGGATTTTAAGTCCGTTGCGTCTGCCATTCCGCCACCGACCCGCGCTCTCCATTCTAAAGACTTTGGGACTAATTTGCAATTCACCCAAACCATCCGCTCTTTGACTCAACCGCCCCTTGCCAGAGGAGCCATCCATGCACTTTGACGCTTTGACCCTGGCTGCAATCGTAGACGAACTGTCGAGCCTTCTGGTCGATGGACGTGTGCAACAGGTGATCGCGCCCGACGAACAGAGCATCGGTCTGGAAATCTATGCGCAGCGAGAACGCTATTACCTGCTATGCAGCGCACATCCAGAATTCAGCCGCATCCATTTGGTCAGCCACAAATTGCGTCGGGGTGCGCAGCAACATTCGCCCCTTCTCCTCCTGCTGCGCAAATATGTGCGCGGCGCCATCGTCACAGCCATCGACCAGCCGCTGCGCTTCGAGCGCGTTGCGCGCCTTTGCCTCGAACATGCCGAACATGGCCCCACCGTCTTGATCGTCGAGCCGATGGGTCGCCTTGCCAACGTAGTGCTTACCAATCCAGAGGGCCGCGTGCTCGAATGTGTGCGCCGCGTGCGGGCCAACGACCGTGGCAGCCGCGTGCTCTTGCCGGGCAAACCGTATAGCCCGCCTCCGGATCAGGAAAAGCTGCCCCCGCTGGATGATGGTCGCGCCGACTACTACGCCGAACTTGGCGCGGTGGTGGCTGTGCCAGGCCCCCTCTGGCGGGCATTGGTAGCGGGCGTCGCCGGCGTCAGCCCGACCCAAGGCCGCGAGCTTGCCTGGCGCGCCAGTGGCGACATCAACGCGCCGGCCAACCAGGCCAATGTACTGGCAGTGGCCCAGGCGCTTCAGGAACTCTGGTCGCCAACTCAAACGGGCGAGTGGCAGCCTGGCGTCTGGCGGGAGGGGACGATTGTGGGCGGTTTTTCTGCTTACGAAGCCCACGCGCGTGGGAATTTACAGCGTACGCATCCATCAGCCAGGCAGTGGAAGCGTACGCCGCTGGACGTTCACAGGAAGCTGCAGGCGATTCGACGGGTGATTTGGCAGATGGCCGCGACGCCTATGCGGCCGTGCGCAACACAACCGCACGGCTGGTGGAGAATGCACAAAAGCGGATCGAACGGCAACTGGTCGCGCTGGCCAATGATGAACCAGCACCGGGCGAAGCGGATGCCTTACGCAGCCAGGCAGAGTGGCTGCTGGCGTTGAGCAGCCAAATCCAGCCTGGGCAAACGGTGCTCGAAGTCGACCTGGGCGACGACATGCTGCGCATCGAGTTGGAGAGTCAGCACACGCCAGTGCAACAGGCGCAACGGATGTTTGCGCGCGGCCAAGATGGAACGTGCGGCCCGCATCATTCCCATCCGGCGGGATCAACTGAAGGCAGATTTGGACTTCCTGGAGCAGTTGCAGACCGATCTGTTGCTGGCCGAAAATCAGCCAGAGATCGCCGCGGTCGAAGAGGAATTGGGCAAGGCGGGGCTGTTGCCGGTCCGCCAAAAGCGGCGCAAAACCGAGCGGGTGAGCAAGGAAGCGGCCCGCGCCAGACATTTCACCAGCTCAGAAGGGTTCGAAATCCTGGTCGGGCGCAGCGCCCGTCAAAACGAGATCGTCACCTTTCGGGACGCCCATCCACAGGACTGGTGGCTGCACGCACGCGGGGCCGCGGGGTCGCATGTGGTCATCCGCAACCAGGGCCAAGAGGTGGCAGAGAGCACGCTGGAGATGGCGGCGCAACTGGCCGCCTATTACTCAAAAGCACGCGGGGAACGCGCCGCGGAGGTGCTGATGACCGAACGTCGCTTTGTCAACCGTGCGAGTGGCGGCAGAACAGGGCAGGTGCATGTACGCAACGCCAAGACACTCGTCGTGCCCGCGCAGATGCCAGAGTTCGATTAGGTTCCGTTGACTTTTGAAGGGTTAAGGAAAGATGGACAGTTGTGGTACCCTCTGTTCAAACGAGATCTCAGGAGCGAACAGAAGGGGAGAAAGATGGCAAGCAGCAACCTTACCCAGCCGCAATGGCGAAAGATTTACGCCTTTCTCAAGGCCCATCCCGATGTCTACACTATCAGTCAGGAAGCGAGCCGTCAGTTCATCGAAGGCGTCTGCTGGATTCTGCGCACCGGCGCCCAGTGGCGAGAACTCCCAGAGCGCTACGGCAAGTGGAACAGCGTCTACAAGCGCTTTGCCCGCTGGGAGGAGAAGGGCATCTGGGCGCAGCTACACCAGGCATTCGCTCAAGACCCGGACATGGAAAGCGTTCTTCTCGATAGCACCGTGGTGCGCGCCCACATGAGTGCAGCGGGCGGGTCAAAAAAACGGCAGCCAGTCTGAACAGGCCTTGGGACGCAGCAGGGGCGGTTTCAGCACCAAGATCCATGTTCTGGTCGATGCACTCGGTTACCCGTTGCGCTTCATCCTGACTGGCGGAGAGCGCCACGACAGCACCCAAGCCCATGCTCTCATCGAGTCCCTTGACTTCGACCATCTGATTGCCGACAAAGCCTACGACGTCAACGCACTGCTCGAGACGATCGCTCTCATCGGGGCTGAGGCAGTCATACCGCCCAAGAAAGACA
>JAAUPU010000034.1 GCA_012032975.1 Caldilineaceae bacterium
ATAGGCATAGCGAACACCCAACCAGGGATGTCGATAACGACCCAACGTCAACAGATCCGGCAATATCCGGCGCAACGTATCCACTGGCACGGCAAAGCCGACACCGGCATTGGTGCCGGTTGGACTGAAGATAGCAGTGTTGATGCCGATGACGCGTCCGCTGCTGTCGAGTAGCGGACGCCCGAGTTGCCGCGGTTGATGGCGGCGTCCGTCTGGATGATGCCTGTGATGGTCCGCCCGTCGGAGCTTTCGAGCGTGCGGTCCAGAGCGCTGATCACGCCCGTGGTCAATGTACGGCCGAACTGGCCGAAAGGGTTGCCGATGGCGACAGCGCGCTGCCCGACTCTCAGATCGGACGAACTCCCCAACTCCACGGGCGCCAACAGATCTGGGGGCGCGGTCACCTGCAAAAGGGCCACATCGTTGCGCTCGTCCAGCCCAACCACCGTGGCTGGCAGTACGGTGGCATCACTGAAGCTCACCTCGATGCGTTGCGCGCCTTCGACAACATGTGCATTGGTGAGGATGTGGCCTTCCGTGTCGAGCACAAAGCCAGAGCCTGCACCATCTTCCGGCACAATCTCGAAGAAAAAGCCGCGCCGCAAAATCCGCGTGGTGATGTTGACGACGGAAGGTGAGACACGCTCGTAGACATCGATCACGCGACGCTCAGCAAAATCCAGACCGAACGCATCGATCAGCGCCAATTGTGCATTCGTCAGCGCTTGGTCGTTTGGCGGCAGAGCAGTCGGCGTGAATGTGGGCTGGGGGAGCGACACTTCTGACGGCGGCACATCTGAATGGGCAGGTGGATTGAGACAACTCACCAGCATCATCCATGTGAGGACGAATAGTGGCGCCCAACGTAGCCAGATGCGCGTTCTTCGGGGGTTCGTTCTCTTGTCGGCGATAGCCATCGTAAAAAGCCCGCTAATCCGTTTCACTACAGAGGGTTCTCGAAAAGAAGCATCGTCGCCCGGAGGGTCTCATCCAAGGCTGGATTCATAACCCGCTGGCTTGCCGGTTGGTTCCGCAGAGACAAACAGACGATGCCATCACTTCAACCGAAAGGCGAGCAATCTTCCAGGAGCAATGGCGGCCTCAACCCCTACACCGCTCTGGGGCGAGCATCAAATCCATCCCCACGATGACCCGAACGCGATACATAGTTGGGATAACTCCTGGATAAACGGGGTGACAAGACCGCGATACCCATTGGGAAAGAATTGGGGTTCTGAGGAGAAACGCGCGAACCCGAACGATAGTCTCACATCCATGTCGGGGTCCGGCATTTCGCAGCCACAACATATAGCATTTTGTTGCACAGGGCACGAGATTTGTTGACTTCCCTCTCCACGCCTTTCGTCACCTTCCCACAAAGTTGCCACAGCCTTCTGGGACTTGATGGTTCGACGGCAGCCTCTATATGCGCAGCATCCCCCAAAATGAACTGCATCTAGTGGGTATCTGCGGCACATAAAGAAATCTCCCCACTGTCCCCAGTGCCTACTAAGACTATTATATTTCCTAAAAATATATTCTGTTCGAGTGATGAGGACGCATGTTGTCAACAACCGATTCACGCAATGAAGGCCAGAGCGAACTGCCTAGTTCCGGGTTGTCTATGGACGACGCAAACCGGGCGTTTCCTTCACCAGAGGGTGAAAGAAACCGTCAGACTCATCGGCTCTCTCTTCGTCCAGAAGTATGCAGGATGGGTCCAAATAGGGTAGCGGATCTGAGAAGCCACCCCAGCCATCAAGCGGTTATAGGGGATGACTCGAATCGCGAAATGAAGAAAAGATGGACCCACACGTGGGTCGCTGGAGTAGGCCAGGGGTTCGCCACGTACAAGCATTTGACCTGCCTCTACGACATGGTCGCCAACATAGGCGTAAAACGACTCACCCCAGCGGTGTTCGACCTTTAGATACCGTTCAAAACCACCAGTTTCATAGCCAATCTCTACGACACGACCGTGGTCTACAGCGAGCAAGTGCGTCGCTGGAGGAATGGCAAAATCGATGCCTGGGTGCCCCTTCAGGGGAATGCTGCTGTAGGTGAACCCAGCATAGAGGTCATGATGTTCTGCCCAGAATTGAAGGATCGTTGCTTGCCCTTCAAAAGGAGGGGTGAGATAGATGCCCTCAGGCTCATACAGTCCCGATGACAGCGTTTGTTGAACGAATTTATATACCATAGATCGTGGCTTCAGTGATTGGCCTATGCGCAATGCTCAAAAATTCGACAAGAGGCGTATCGGTGATTATACTGCGTACCGTATTGGCCTGGAAAACGCTAGGCCACCAGGGATAGTTGACCGCCGGCCGGCGGGAATGATCTTCGGTTCAATCGAGATGGATAGGCGACTGGGTAGGAGTGTGTGACGGTGCCAATTTACGAATTTTCGTGCCACGATTGTGGCTTTGAGTTTGAACGGATTCAGTCGTTTTCGGATGAAAGTGTGCCCAGTTGCACCTCCTGTCAGAGCGTGAATGTCGTGCGCAAAGTCGGTCGTCCCGCCATTCATTTCAAAGGCGCTGGCTGGTATATCACGGATAGCAAGAGCAAATCCAAGGAGTCCTCCAGCGGCGCACGCAATGGCGAGTCGAGTGAGTCGGCCAGTTCTGATGGCGAATCGTCGACCGCTTCTGAAACCAAGACCGAGTCTTCGGAGAAGTCGGAGAAGTCGGAAAAACCCGCAAAGGCAGGGGCAACGACCAGCGCCGACAAGCCAAAGGCAGCCGAGAAGTCTGACGCATAACGTCACTTGCTCTCGGCGGTATCACAATTTTGAATCAACTATCGTTCCACCAGGCTGCCTGGTGGAATTTCTTTTATTGGACGCATCGTCTGCCATAAGTCGGAATCCACTCCTGTGTTGGGGCCATCTTCGTCCCCAATGCGCCCAATAAAAGTCACTAGTCGGAAATGGCGATATGGTGTACAATATTTCGAAGCACTTTCTCCCTTCCCCTGTATGCCCGCAGCGCAGGGTTCTCATATTCTGAAGCCATCAAACTCAGGAGGAAAATAATGACTGTACCAAAGCGATTTGGCGTGTTGCGCCTTTTTGGCACGATACTCAAGGTTCTGGCCTGGATTCTGCTTGTGCTTGCCGTGCTGGGCGCGATCGGCGCCGTCATTATTGGAGCTGGTGTTGCCGTTATCCCGGATGATGTACTGCCTGACAACATGAGCTTGGTCACGCTGGGGGGTGGTATCACAGCAGGGATCGGGGCATTGCTCATCGGGATGATCTATTTCGTGATTTTTTACGCGCTGGGCGAGCTATTGCATATGTACCTGGCTCTGGAGGAAAATACCCGCCTGACTGCTGCTCTCCTGTTGAAAATGCATCAAGATGGTCAGGTGGAGGAGACACCCACTTATAGCACGGGGGTGGCTTTGTGGGAGAACCGTTTGAAGGGTAGCGCTTATCCCCCAAGAGGCGAAGTTTACAGGGTGCGTAGCCAGATTGCTACGCACCTTTTTGATTGGAGATGATCGGTTTGCCTGGAGATGATTGGGCTAAAAGGCCACTGTTCGGCCTCAGCAAGAGCAGGAAGCGGTGATCTCTATGCCAACTCAAGCTTGTCCTGGACAAGTGAGGTAAGGAAGCTGCGCTGTTGCTCGCCATCAAACAGTATGGCTACGACGGAATCCTCGCCATCGCCCGAAACTTCTGTGATCACGCCAACGCCGAAATGTGGATGGCAGACTCGTTGGCCAGGGACAATTGAGATGGAAGGCTGCTTGCGTCCGTTTGTGGCTACGTTGGTCGCGTCGCCGTTGCGCAGCGGATCTGGACGGGAAAGTGAGTTGGCCACATTGGCCTCACGGTCTCGCCAGCTCTCCGCCAAATTCGCCATCATCTGATCTGGGTTTTTGTTGACGGAAGTGCGCAGTTGGGTCGCGCGTGTCCTGGCGGCTTCCAGGAGGGACGCAAACTGACGGCGCTCTTGTTCGCTGCGTTGGCTCTGGAGCAGGACGCGATGGGCGCGCGTCAGAAGTCGAAAGAGAAGGTCGAGTTGCTTGGTCGGCTCGTCTAACGGATCGACCAGGAGCAGTTGGACATCGTTCAAACGGCACAACTCGGCGCGCGTCTGGTCTCGCTGCTGGGTCTCCAGAACGTCCCAATCGCTCTGTCTGCCTTGTCCCTTGGCCGTCAATCCGACGAAGCGCACGGCAAAGCCTATATCTGGATAGAAGCGGTCGAGTTTGAGACGTCGTCCAGTGGCAGGATTGACCAGCCATTTTGGGCTGACGTTGTCCTGTCCGGTCAGCCCTTCAAAGGTGCGGGCGAGAATCTCTCGCCAAGCATTCATGTGCAGATAGATGTTGGACATGATGGTTTCCGTTCAGGGTGGAGAGGCGTCATTTACTCGGATCGAAATCGTAGCACATATGTTCCGTTTCTGCAATTGAGCGCGCTCTGTTGGTGCAGCTGGCTCCGCTGCGACGGCGATCACTGGCGTGCGCGAACGCACGGGTAAAGACGACACCCACCATGTTTTGTTCCGCTCCAGCTGAATGCATGGGTGAAGCCTATTTCGCCCAAAGCGGACCATCCCAGTGGGAGCAGCGCGCCGCTGCCTATGCTATAATCAGCCCCCATGAGCATACCCTCGGTTGCGGAGCCGGCCCCGAAAAAGAATCAGAATGTTACGTTGGACGGCCGGGGGATTGCAAGGGCAGCGGCTCTTGTGATGGTCTTCTTCCTGCTTAGCAGGATAACCGGCCTGCTGCGCGAGATCGTTATCGGCGCGCAGTTTGGCACCAGCGCAGAGTTGGACGCCTATCTGGCTGCATTTCGGGTGCCGGACCTGCTCTTTCAGCTGGTGGCCGGCGGCGCGCTGGGCAGCGCGTTTATTCCTACCTTTTCCACTTATTGGGCCAACTCCCAGCACGAGGCAGCCTGGCTCCTCTTCAGCCGGGTGCTCAATCTGGTTACCTTGCTGCTGCTGTTGATCGCTTCGGTTGCAGCCTTTTTCGCGCTCCCCCTCGTCGAGTTTGTGATTGCGCCTGGCTTCTCACCCGAGCAACAAGTGCTGACGGCCCAACTGATGCGCTGGATGCTATTGAGCACCATCGTCTTTGGCGCCAGCGGGCTGATCATGGGCGCGCTCAACGCGGTGCAGCATTTCCTGTTGCCCGCAGCCGCACCCGTCTTCTACAACGTGACGATCATCTTGAGCGCGCTGATCTTGACGCCATACATGGGCGTTTATGCTCTGGCCTTCGGCGTCGTGATCGGCGCAATTGTCCATCTGTTGGTTCAACTGCCCGGGCTGTGGTGGCAGCGTGCGCGCTATTCTCTCAGTTTGAGGGTAAGCGATCCAGGCGTGCTGGAGGTGGCCCGGCTGATGGGGCCGCGCGTGCTGGGGCTTTTTTTCGTGCAGCTTCAATTTCTGGTCAACACCATCTTGGCCAGTGGGCTGGCGGTCGGCAGCCTTAGCGCACTCAATTATGGCTGGCTGTTGATGTTGCTTCCCCAGGGCATCTTTGCCCAGGCCATCGCCACCGCGGTCTTTCCCACCTTTGCGGCTCAGGTTTCCACCGGGCAAACGGAGATCTTGCGTCGTACATTTGGGCAGGCCTTGCGGATGGTGATCTTTCTCACCATCCCGTCTGCGGTCGGGCTGTATATGTTGCGCGAGCCAGTGGTGAGGGCGCTGTTGGAGCGGGGCCAGTTTAGCACCGAGAGCACTGCGATGGTGGGCTATGCGTTGCAATTTTATGCGCTGGGACTGGTCGCCCATGCCGCGGTGGAGATTGCCGTGCGTGCGTTCTATGCATTGCACAATACGATGACGCCGGTATTGGCTGGCATCCTGGCCATGTCACTCAATATCGGATTCAGCCTCTGGTGGGTTTCCAGCCTGAGTTATGGTGGGTTGGCTCTGGCCAACAGCGTGGCGACGACCATTGAGATGGTTCTGTTGTTGTGGCTGCTGCGCAAGCCGTTGCAGGGCATCGAAGGGCGGAGGTTGACCATGACGGTGGGGCGTTCCCTGCTGGCCGCCGGCGCAATGGCGGTTGCGCTCTGGTTCTGGGTGCAGTGGGCCGCGCAGTTCGCTTGGCCACAGGCGCTGAACGTCGGCCATTGGGCGCCGGCCGTGGGCGGCATCCTGTTGGCGGCGGGGCGTCTATGCGCTGGGCTGTTTGCTACTCAGAAGCGAAGAGCTTCGTCCGGCCGTTGCCCTCTTGACCCGCCGGCGATGATTGAGCCATGCTGAAAGGTCACGCCTCGCCAATCTTCACTGGCCATCTTCACTGACCAGCCAGATTGGTAGATCTGCTCTCCCCATCGCTGATGGACATCGGGGATGAGGAGGCCACCCGCTTCCCGCCAACGGCCCCCGCCCAACGCGTGGCCAACGATGGCGCGTTGAAGCGAATTTTCCTGTGGCAATGTGGACAGTTCAGCGGTGGACGACGCGGTGGATGACGCGCCGAAGACCCGTTGAAACGTTTCGTGATCGCTCGCTCCCTTCAGCGGCAACAGATACCACTCTTTCAAAAAGCGCACGATATTACTCTGCTCATCCAGGTAGTCTGTCAACTGGTGATCCAGAAGCCAGGAGGTGCAGATAAACGCACGCGGCTGCAGATCGGGGAAGTGTTTGGCGAAGAAGGGCAGCGCGCGTGCAAAGGAGTGACCACAGGCGTCGAAATCCATCGCTCCCGTGGCCGGGATGTGTACACCCAGGACGGGGTCTCTGCGCGCCAATATTTGTTCCCACTCGTCAGCCACGAGTTCTACGGAGAGGTGCTCTGCCCGTCCAGTTGGGTGAAATGGGTAGCCGATTACCCCGCGGGACGACGATTGCAGCGTGGCGGTCCAGGCGTTGGGCTCTTCGATCTCATTTGCCCCATCGAACTGCCCATCTTCACGGAAGCGTGCGCCGTCGGCGGCCAAGACCACTATCTTCTCCGTTCGGCGATGGCGATAGACAGGATGGTCGAAATAGTAGCGCGAGATTTCGAATTGAAGTCGCCCCAATTTGAAGAGTTTGCCCCGAAAGTGGAATTGAAGCCAGCCATGCTCGCCAAAACCCCAAATCCCGTTGGCCTGGCGAAAGTGACGAATCCACAACTCCAG
Organism: Caldilineaceae bacterium; assembly: GCA_012032975.1. The sequence goes on from JAAUPU010000034.1 coordinate 7,106, forward strand.
GTCGCTCAACGTATCGATTGAAATCTCGGTGGGTATCCCTCGCTCGGAGTGAGAGGCGAGCACCATCGGCGCGCTGCCAGCAGCACATAGGCGTAGAAGAGCGGTGCGGCCGGGTCGAATGTCGAGGGCAGCATCGGCCAGTCGCGTACCTCGTCGCGCGTTCTGTCGGCAGGGTCTTTGAAGAGGAGATGATAGCAGTGCCAGAACAAGCGCCGCGCCGCCGGTTGCCGATCAAAGAGCGAGCGGCCTGCCGCGAGGACAGCCGCAACATCTGGGGAAATGGCAAGCGACCGACATTGCGCCGTCAGAAAATCTGGATCGAGCAGAGAGTCAGTTTCGCCTGGGAACGTGGTAAAAGATTCCTGCCACCCGTTGCGCCAGAAATCGCCGTTTGGCTCCAATGTAATGGCTTGGACCAGTTCGCGACGCGCCTGGTCTGCGTGGGTTTGCATGGCGATACCTCCAACGAATGTGCGTGACTCTGCCCTTCCGCAAATGGGCAAAATGGCCTTTGCGATCCCTGCTTGTGACGTGCTTCACTTTACACCAGCCAGACTATTGGGTAAACTTTGTACAGGAGGACGTGGTGCTGTGCAGGAGCAGAATGCTTCCCGCGTTCGTTTCTGGACGGTCGCATCGCCGAGCCAAAAAGTGAGGAGTATAGGAAATGGGTCAGAAGCGTAGCTTTGCCATCGGTTCGTTCGTCGTCATCCTGCTCTTTAATGTCGGGTTGTTGGCTGCCTTGCTTTACTTTACAGACAATCCACTGCTTTCCAATGCCCCACCGGACAATACGGGGTGGACGATACTGGGCGTTGCACTGGCCATCACGCTGCTGTTGTGGTTTGTGGTTCAGTGGCTTGGGCGTCGGGCCATCGATCGTGCTGTTGACCAGGTGGAAACCGAGCACTTCCAACAGGCGCCTGGGGCTGCCACAGCAATGACCCAAGCGGAACCGACGCCGCAGGTCAAAGAGGCCCCACCCGCACCGCGGCCAGAGCCTTCCCATGCATCGGCCATTCAGATCCTGTCGCTCCTCCAGCGCGAGGGGCGTCTGATCGACTTTTGCAAGAAGACCTAGCTGCATATCAAGATGATCAGATCGGCGCAGCGGTACGCAGCGTCCATGCCGGGTGCAATAAGGCGTTGGCCGATCACGTGCAGTTGGAGCCAGTCTACACAGAGATCGAAGGGAGCCGCGTGACCGTCGAACCGGGTTTCGACGCCAACGTGGTGCGGCTGAGCGGAAATGTCATTGGCGACCCGCCCTTTCACGGCATCCTCCGCCACAGAGGCTGGCGCGCGATGAAGATCGAACTGCCGCAGCGTATGGCCGGCGGCAGCGACGAACCGATCATTGCCATTGCCGAAGTCGAAGTCGAATGAAGTTGAATCGTGTTCCACCAAGGAACACGAAATTCGTACGAATCTGCACGAAGAGTTGACTGAACCTTCGCGAACCTTCGTGTCGATTCGTGGATGCTTTTTCATAAAGGAAGCTGATCTTGAACGAAGCAAAATATATCGTTGGCATCGATCTTGGCACGACCCACTGTGTCCTGGCCTATACCGATGCCCATCATCCCGAGGGAAGAGTCGCTGAAATTCATCTGCTGGCGATTCCCCAGGTTGTCAGCCCGGCTGAGGTCAAGGCGTTGCCGTTGCTGCCCTCCTTCCTCTTGTTGCCCGGTTCCCATGATGTGGCGCCCGGCGGCTTGACGCTGCCATGGGATGCTGACATTGACTATGCGGTCGGTGCATTTGCGCGCAACCGCGGCGTTGAACTGCCGGCGCGCCTGGTCGCCTCTGCCAAATCTTGGCTGGCTCACAGCGGCGTCGATCGCGCCCAGCCGATTTTGCCGTGGGATGCACCCCAGGATGGCCGCCGGGTCTCGCCGTTGGATGCGATCTCGCGCTATCTGGATCATATTCGCCATGCCTGGAATGCGAACTTTGCGGAGAGCGATCCCGAGGCCAGGTTGGAAGACCAAGATATCTATCTCACCGTGCCCGCTTCGTTTGATGCGGTCGCGCGGGAATTGACCGTCCAGGCTGCGCAGATGGCCGGTCTGGGCCAGTTGACCTTGCTAGAAGAGCCGCAGGCTGCTTTTTACGCATGGCTACAGGAGCAGAGCGATGGCTGGCGCGACCAGGTAGGCGTGGGCGAGTCGGTGCTGGTCTGCGATGTGGGCGGTGGCACATCGGACTTTAGCCTGATCGAAGTGGTCGAAGAGGCGGGAAATCTTGAATTGCGCCGCGCGGCGGTGGGCGATCATATTCTGCTGGGCGGCGACAACATGGACCTGACACTGGCATACGCGGTGCGCGCCAAGCTTGCCCAGCAAGGCGTCCAACTCGACAATGTGCATTCGCGGCCTGGTCCACAGCTGCCGCCAAGCCAAGGAGCGTCTATTCAGCCACAGCGAACTGGAGGCAGAACCCATCGTGATCGCCGGCCGTGGCTCCTCGCTGATCGGCGGCACGATCCGTTCCGAGTTGACCCGTCAGGAGATCGAGACGATCTTGCAACAGGGCTTCTTCCCGGTCGGCGACGCAAACGACTATCCGCAACGCAAGCCGCAAGTGGGCATGAGGGAGATGGGGTTGCCCTACGAAGCAGACCCGGCCATCACTCGCCATCTGGCAGCATTTCTCGGCCGACAGCTAAGCCAGGAGAGCACAGGCGAAGCGGTTCCGTTTCCGTCGTCGGTGCTCTTTAACGGCGGCGTGATGAAAGCGGGCGTATTGCGCGAGCAGGTACTCTCGGCACTGCGCAACTGGGGCGGCAACCCCGATCTGAAGGAGCTTGATGCCGCCGACCTGGACCAGGCTGTTGCGCTGGGCGCAGCCTACTATGGATTGGCGAGACGGGGGCAAGGCATTCGCATCCGCGCGGGCGCGGCTCGCTCCTACTACATCGGCATCGAGAGCGCTATGCCTGCGGTGCCTGGCATTCCCACGCCGATGAAGGCCTTGTGCGTGGTTCCCTTCGGCATGGAAGAAGGCACCGAGGCTGATATCGTCGAGCGCGAATTTGGGCTTGTCGTCGGCGATCAGGCCATCTTCCATCTGCTGGCCTCAACGACTCGCAAGCAAGACTTGGCCGGCGAAGTGGTGGAAGACTGGGCCGGCGCGATCCAGGAGGTGACCACGATGGAGGCCTCCCTGCCTGCATCGGACGCCGAGGCAAATGGCGGGGTCATTCCCGTCTGGTTGCAGAGCCGCGTGACCGAGGTGGGTACGTTGGAGCTCTGGTGCATGGCCCGAGATGACAACCGTCAATGGCGGTTGGAATTTAACATCCGTGACGAAGTGGCTGATGCACCCGCACCGGTCACGGCAAGCAGCGCTGATTGAGGAACAGGATGTACAGGGTAAGTTCGAGGCACGGGTTT
>JAAUPU010000625.1 GCA_012032975.1 Caldilineaceae bacterium
GCAGATTTCCGCGCAGCCGCAACGATGAGAGCCAAAGTTTTCCCTTCATGCCACAAGCCGCCATGTGAGCCGCCGCCATCTCCGCCCGGAGCCCCCAGCGGGATCTGCCGGTGGCTGATTAGCTTGGAGTTCATATCGACCTGGAACACGCCTTGTGGGGGCGCATTGGCGATCATCCAGACATAGCCGCCGCCCACCGCCATGCCGCTGGTGTTGGACGATTCGGATGGGATGTCGCGAATGAACTTGGTGACGCCATAGTCGCCGGCGTCCTCAATCTCGACCAGCGCCACCCGATCGGTGATCTGGTCGGCAATCCACAGACCGTCATCGGTCACCTGCAACCCATTCGGCACAGAATAGGGCGCCCGGAATAACTTCTCAATTTTGGTAGGCATCTTCTCTCCTCTTTCTTGTTTCTCTGTCGATGATAAAATCGATCAACACCGCTATGCAGGCCACTCGACGCCCAGGCTGCTGGCTGAAGCCAGGATCGCATCCCAGGTGGCATCTTCGACCTCAATGCCCTCTGCCTCACGCTGCTTGCGCAGCTTCTCTTCGATCTCGCCCGGCAGGTAGATTTCCTCTACACCGGGCATGGTCGGCGAAGATTTCACCCAGTCGATCAGCGTCTGGATCTCGCGTTTGTAGTCGTCGATGTCGATAAAACTCTCGATCTTGATGGCCATGGCCAGCCAACCACTGCCACCGCGCGTCGGGCTGGCCGCGCTGCAACCAGCCCACGACAGCCCCCCGGCGATGGCATCGATCATCATCGCCAGACCGTAGCCTTTGTGGCCGGATGGCCCACCCAACGGCAGCATGGCGACGTCGTCGCGATAGAATGCCGCGGGGTCGGTGACCGGGTTGCCCTCCAGGTCGACGAGCCAGCCGTCGGGAAGTTGCTTGCCACGCGCCTTGGCCACCTCCACCTTGCCGCCTGCGGCCATGCTGGTGGTGATGTCCAACATCATGGCCGGCCCGTTGAGGGTAGGCACGCTGATCGAAATGGGGTTCGGCGGCAGCCGTTTGGCCGTGCCGCCAAAGGGCGCCGTGAATCGCCCGCCGCCGTTGAGCAGGAGGATGCCGATACAATCCTGTTCTGCGGCGATGGGCGGGAACGCGCCTAGGCGACCAATGTGGCTGGACTGATGGACCGCCACCGCGCCAAATGTATGCACCTTGGCCCGCTCGACAGCCATCTCCATGGCCTGATAGGCGAGCACGATGCCAAAGCTGCGGTTGGCGTCGATGACCAGCGACGCGGGCGTTTCGCGCAATATCTTCTGGCTGCCGACTGGGCGGATATTGCCCGCCTGCAATCCTTGTACGTAGTTGGGAATGCGGATGATGCCGTGAGAATCATGGCCGACCAGGTTCGATTCGACCAGGTGATCGGCGGCAATGCGCGCCTGATCCGCGGGCACACCGGCTGCCTCGAACATGTTGGCGCCGAACTCGCGCATGGTGACGTGTGAGATGACGGGCATGGTTGGCTCTCCTGTGCTGTGCTGGGTTGGATTGAGGAACTGGAAAGTTGACGCTGTCGACACAAGGTAGACGAAAACGAGCGGCTAAACAAAGCCCGCATGATCGAGGTAAACTGATGGTATGTTTGCCAGTTCTCTGGCCGATCCGCCGGGGACGGCTATACAAACCTTTGGACACCCTCTGCTCGCCCGCGCTCTATCGACGTCATCCAATACCCAAACAGCCCCGCCCAACGTGACCGCAATGGGGGCGCTGTTCGTGGAATCTGCCAGGGTTGGCAGCAGGCCAACTACGGTCTTCTCGGCGAGTCCCTGTCCGTATTCGTTCCAGCCAACGCCGCCATCGCTGGAACGAACGACACCCCAGTTGGTCGTCACAAAAATCGTTTGCGACTGGGCGTAGTCAGGCGCGGCGACGATGCCCGTGATGCGGGTGCCTGCGGCCAAAAGTGCTGTTCAACGCTAAGTTCGCCGCTGCTTGGCTCGGTGAACAGCTTGATGATGCGGTTTCGAGTCGCCAGGAACATGGCGCGTGCAGCCGGGTCATCGGGCATGGCGATCAGCACAGCCGGGCTTTCGGTCTCCAGGTTGGCCAGTATCGCCCAGGACTGTCCCAGATCGGTCGAGGCCCAGATGTTCACCTGATAGTTGGCCTGGGCATTGAGCGAAGCCGAGAGGGCCACAAAAGGGGTGTTCTCGCCCCTGCCGATCATGGCATTGAGCAGAAATTCGCTCGGCCAAGCCAAGGTCAGCCTGGACCATTCCTCGCCGGCTGAATGGGAAAAAAAGAGTGAGCCAGCCAGGTCACCGCAGAGCAAGGTGCGATCTCGCTGGAAATGGGGCGAGGGTTGTAAGAATGCCACCGGCGCGCTGGGCAGCGTCAGCGATTGCCAATCGAACGATCCGGCAGCAGCGTTTCGACAGAACAGCCCTTCATCACTAGCTGTGTAGAGCAGACCATCACCGCCATCATCGGCAACCGTCATGGCCCGGATCGGCGTATCGTCGGCTGACGCAACGTCCCAGGTCGCACCGCCATCCGCACTGGCGGCCAAAACGCCGTCGATGTCCAGAGCAAAAAGGACGTTTCCAGGAGAACGAACGACCAGCGGCGGCGCGTGGCCGTCCAAGCCCTGGTTGGCCTCTCGCCAGCTCTGCCCCGCGTCTTCTGAAACAAAGACGCCGTCGCCATACGCGCCGGCTACGACCAACCCGCTGGCGCTGATTCCAAATGAAAGCGCCAGGAATTCGCCGCCTGTCGTCAGCTTCCAATGGGCGCCGCCATCTACCGAACGATAGACACCCGAAGCCGCACCGGCCAGCAACACGACTTCGTTGGCATCGCTGGAAACGACAAGCAACGAGTTGACAAATTCACCGGCCAAGTCGTCGCTCGCCCGCGACCAGCTGCTTCCGCCATCAATCGAAAGATAGACCCCATCCACCTCGGTGCCGACAAGGGGGATTGCTCTGGAAGTTGGGCCGTCGGGCGACGAGCGCGTCGGGGCGATGACCATGGCCTGGATCGCCGCATCGGGCAAGCCCTGGCCTGACTCTCGCCAGGCGCGCGCGGCATTGCGCGAGCGAAAGAGGCCGCCCAACCCTGTGCCTACCCAAAGCGTCTCCGACATGGCATAGTCCGGCGCGCAGACGATACAGAGCGCCTCGGGATCGAGCAGGCCAAACTCGGCGCTTTCCCAGCTTGCGCCGTCGTCAAAGCTGCGGAAAACACCGGACCTGGTTGCAGCAAAGATCGTCTGATCCTTGGCATAACTGGGCGAAAGCGCTAGCGCATTGACCACACCGAGACCGGCCCACGCCGGGATTTCTTGCCATTGCTCGCCGCCATCCACAGAGCGAAAGAGGCGCCCCAGGTCGGTGGAGGCAAAGACGGTCATTGCAACAGGCGAAAGCAGCACCGGAGGCCACAGCCGGCGCAAAGGCGATGGC
>JAAUPU010000626.1 GCA_012032975.1 Caldilineaceae bacterium
GAGATTTTGCAGCGTGGTTTCGGCGATGTTGCGCAGCGCTCTGTCGGTCAGGAAGGCCTGGTGGCCGGTGACCAGCACGTTGGGAAAGGTAAGCAGCCGGGCAAAGACGTCGTCGGTCAAGATCTCGTTGGAGAGGTCGCGGAAGAAGAGCGCGTCTTCCACCTCGTAGACGTCGATGGCAAGATAGCCGATCTTGCCCGACTTCAGCCCTTCGATCACGGCGGCGGTGTCCAGCAGCGCGCCGCGGCTGGTGTTGACGATGAAGACGCCATCTTTCATCAGCGGCAAGCTCTGCGCGTTGACCAGGTGGTGGGTTTCCGGCGTCAGCGGCAGGTGAAAGGTGACGATGTCGGCCTGTCGCAGAACGTCCAGCGGGTCGTCGATATATTCTGCCAGCGCCTCCGCGTCTGGATTGCGATAGAGATCGTAGGCCAGCAAACGCGGCCCAAAGCCGCTCAGATTTTTGATCACCGACGCGCCGATGCGACCGGTGCCAAAGACGCCGATGGTCTTGTCGCGCAGCTCGAAGCCCTGCAACCCTTCCAACTCGAAGTTGCTCTCGCGCACCCGATTGTAGGCGCGGTGGATCTGTCGGCCCAGAGTCAGGATCAGGCCGACGGTAAATTCTGAGACTGCCAGGTAGGGAGTAGGGCAGGCGACGCGCACGGTCACCAGGCCATACTCCTTGGCCGCGTCGAGATCGATCTGGTTGTAGCCCGCCGAGCGGGTCGCGATGATCCGCGTACCGCCTGCCGCAAGCTGTGCGATGGCGGCGCGGTCTGCCTCGTCGTTGACAAAGATACAGACTGCGTCGAAGCCAGTGGCCAGCGCTGCCGTGCTGCTGGTCAACCGCGTTTCGTAGAAGGTCAACTCGTGTCCAAAGCGCTGGTTGACCGTTTGCAGCGCGCTCTTGTCATACCCTTTGGTGCTAAAGACCGCCACATTCATTTGGTGCCGCCTCCCATTTGTCAGCCAAGATCGATGATATCGATCCGGTTGGTATCCTTGGCGCTGATGATGCCCAGCCGCTCTACCATAAACACAAGGCCATGGTCGAAACCGTGGCGACGCAACCAATCGATGGTAAATTGGCGCTCCCCTTCGCGTTCTGCCAGCGATTCGGCCGCGGGCATGTCGATGGGAAAACGCCATAGGAGAAGAGCAGGCTTTGGCAGAGTGACGGATACTGGCTGGGTGCGACGATCCACACGGGCAGGCGGAAGCGAGCAAGCCGTCTGGCCGTCTCGCCACTGTCGGTCGGTGCGCAGATAACCGTCGGCGTCAGCGAGTGCGCGGCGGCAAAGACCGTCATAGAGATGAGGTTGTCCCTGGAAAGCTGGCCCACTGCCTCGCGCTGGCGCAGCAATTCTGCAATGCTCTCTCCCATCGACTCTGTCTCGGTCGTTTGGGCAATCTTGGCCATGATATCGACTGTCTCCACCGGATAGTCGCCGATGGCCGTCTCGCCGGAAAGCATGACGCAGTCGGTGCCATCCAGGATGGCATTGGCCACATCGGTCACCTCGGCGCGGGTGGGGCGACGATTGTCGGTCATGGATTCGAGCATCTGGGTGGCGGTGATGACCGGCTTGGCGGCCAGGTTGCACTGCTGGATCAGCTGCTTTTGCACCGCGGGATCTCCTCGATGGGGATCTCCACACCCAGGTCGCCGCGCGCCACCATGATCGCATCGGCCGCTTCGAGGATGGCGTCGATCTGCGCCAGCGCGCCGGCGCGTTCGATCTTGGCAATGATCAAGGGGTCATACTTCAGCGCTGCGGCCGCCTCGCGCACAGCCGCGATGTCTTCTGCCCCGGCCACAAACGATTGGCTAACCGCGTCCAGCTTCTGTTCCGCCGCAAAGGCCAGCAGCTCCCGGTCTCGCTCGGTAAACGCGCTGATGCCCAGGTCGATGCCGGGAAAGTTGACCCCTTTGTGCGAGCGCAGTTCCCCGCCCACCCGGACGATGCAATGGATGGTCGCGCCTTCCACCCGCTGGACCGTCAGTTGGATATAGCCGTCGTTGACGAAAATATTGTCGCCGGCAGAAACCACCCGCGGCAACTCCTCAAAGTCCAGCGACACGCGCGAGGCATCGCCGACACATGGCTCGGTCTGCAAGACGAAGGGCTGACCGCGCACCAGTTCAATCGGCTCCTCGGCAAGCTGACCGATGCGCATCTTGGGGCCGGGCAGGTCGCCAAAGATCGCCACCCGTTGACCGCTCTTTCTTGCGGCCGCGCGCACATTGGCGATGGCCTGACGGTGCGCGTCGAAATCGCCGTGGGCGAAGTTGATACGTGCGATGTTCATGCCGCGATCGATCATCGCCTCCAGCGTGGCCGGGTCGCTGGAGGCCGGACCAATCGTGCAGACGATCTTGGTCTTCTTGAGGGGCAGTTGGTTTGGTTGCACGGTCGCTCCTGGGTTTTAGCCTCAAATAGAACGGGCAATACAGCGATCCGTTGAACCGCTCTCTATGATTCTACCAAGTCTCAAGCAGAACGCACCATCATCGAGTCTGGCGGTGCACTGAGCGAATCGTGTACGAAGGGCATTTGCAGAGAAACGGGTTATAGAGATGGGCGAATCGGAACGGACTAATCGGGGAAAGCAGCGCATTCTCGTCACCGGCGTCACCGGCTACGTGGGCGGACGGTTGACGCCGCGGCTGCTGGAAGCGGGTTATCCGGTGCGGGTGATGGTGCGCGGGGGCGCCGATCGACTGCGTGGCCGGCCCTGGCGCGACCAGGTCGAAGTCGTTGCCGCGGACGTCTTAAGCCCGACGTCTCTGATAGAGGCGTTGGCCGGCGTCCACACCGCCTATTATCTGATCCACAGCATGGCGGGCGACGGCGCCTTTCGCGCGCGGGATATTCAGGCGCCTCCAATTTTGCCAGCGATCGCCTCGCTGAGATTTTGACCCACCCTGGGTGCAAGCCGTTACCCTGGCCACGCCCCCCTTTGCCCACTACGACATGGCCTGTGAAATTATCACCGCAGGCAAGCACCTCCTGCTCGAGAAACCCGTAACGCGCTCGGTCGGCGAGGCCAAAAGTTTAGAGCAGCTCGCCTTGGCCCACAACGTCATGGTCGTACCTGATTTTGAGTTCCGCTTTATTCCGGCTTGGCAGCACTTTGCCCAGCTCCTGGCAAGTGGCCTAGTGGGCCAAAAGCGCCTGGTCAAAATTGACTGGTTAGCCTCTAGCCGCGCCAATCCCCAGCGGCCTTGGAACTGGTATGCCCAAAAGAGCCTTGGCGGTGGGGCGCTCGGCTCAATTGGCTCCCATACCTTTGACTATGTGAACTGGCTCTTTGGCCCTGCGGTACGAAATTAGCGCCACGCTGAGCACCGCGATTGCCACGCGGCCTGACGCCAACCACGGGTGAGCGCAAGCCTGTTGACTCTGATGATGTGTGTGCGATCGCCCTGAC
>JAAUPU010000035.1 GCA_012032975.1 Caldilineaceae bacterium
TCGGCGTTGGAATCGAACCAGAGCTCGAGGTTCCAGTCGTACGATACCTGCTGCGCAGCGGGCAGCGTGGCCACGTAGCCGATCTCGATGGTCTTGCCGACCGTCGTGCCGAACACGTGCTCGCGCACCAGCGGGTCCTGGCCCAGGTCGGAGAAGCGCTCCGCGTACCAGTTCCCCGATGGCATCTTGTCGTCGGCCATGCCGAAGGCGATCTTCAGTTGGATGTGCCCGACGAGGCCACCCAGGAATTGCTCGGCGGCGACTTTGGCACGTTGGATATCATCGAGGAGCAATTGGGCGCGTACGAGGTCGATATGCGCCGCGACTTTACCTATCACGCCAGCCATGTGGACAATGTGCTCTACGAAATGGCCGAGCGCGGGGATCGCTTCTTTGATGACACATTGCGCTTCGGCCGCATCTTTGACTTGATGAATGCCGAGAAGTTGCGTGGCGAATTCGACCGGACGGTCGTTGCCGACACAGGCCGGGAGATCGAACGCCATGTCAACGACCTGATCGATTGGCTGGTGGACAAAGACTATCGCCAGTGGCAAGCAGTCATGGAATATCTCAACCGGCGATCCGGCCATCATGCCGATCGGATCGTGGGCAAAGTGGCCAGCGATTTTGAGTTCAACCGCCAGAACTTGCTGGCCAGCGTCGGACGCGACGCGCAGACGGTGTTATCGGGCTATGACCGCGAAGCAGAGTCGTTGAAGCTGGCGCAAGAGGTGCAGCGCGCCATCATCCAGACTGCGGCGGTCGAGGTGAGTGCCTTGGGTCTGGGCGCGATCCTGGTCGCAGTTTTGCAGACGATATGCTGGACAGATCACCGGCCTTCTGGGTGCCAGTGCGGTCGCGGCGCTCGGACTCTACGTGCTGCCCTATCGTCGCACCAAGGTCAAGCGTGAACTGCGCGACCGCATCAACATACTGCGCGACCAGTTGAACACGGCGATGAAGCGTCAGTTTGAGACTGAACTGGCCAATAGTATGCAGCGCATACGGGAGGCCATTGCCCCCTACACTCGCTTTGTGCGGGTCGAGCGGGAGAAGCTGGACCGACTGGACCAGGAATTGCGCACCGCGAAGCGCGAAGTGCATTCTATTCGCGATGCGGTGTACAAACAGGAAAGCGCCCCCGCGGTCGACCCTGTATGAAAAGCCCCGTTACACTGATTCCGCTTTCCACAGAACATCATATCGAAAGCATGCAAGAGGTCTATCAGGCTACGCCTGGTTATTGGGCGATGTACGAGTTGACGGGAGCGCCCGCTGGCCAAGCCAGGCGCGACCTGGAAGCCGCCGCGGCGACACCGGGACGTTCCATCCTCGGCATCGTGCGCCGTCTGGTTCGTGACGAACCGCAGGCCGGTATGGAGATGGTCGGCGTGGTGGATCTCCGCTTGCAGTGGCCGGACGAGCAGATCGCCTATGTGAGCATGATCATGGTGGCGGAGACGCATCAGCGACAGGGAATTGGCTCGCGCGCATGGCAACTGCTGCGGCCCTGGCTGGTCAACCAGACGTCGATCCAGACCGCGCGTGTAGGCGTGGAGCAGTTCAATCCCGGTGCGCTCCTCTTTTTCCAACAGCTTGGCTTTGCCCTGACAGGAGACGCCGATCGTGTCGCGGTGGGCGATAAATTTGTCCGTCTGCTCTATTTGGATCGTGCGCTGGGCGAACGCTAGCCGGGCAATCTCGTCAATCCTCGCTGCGCACTCAACGCCCTTGGGCAGCCAGCGTCCTTTGGATCTGATCGATGTGCGCCTCCCCATGTTCGGCATATCCGTGCAGTTGCGCCTCTAGGCTTACCACGCCAGATTCTGGATGAAATCCAGTCCGCGACCAGCTATCGGCAGGCAGGGTTTCCCAAAACAGCACCCATCTATTGTGAAGGCTCGTCAACAATGCCAGCGAGCTGGTCAAGTCTGCGCTCTGGGCATCGGGCAACCTCGCCCAAAGGTCTTGGTCGTATGGCTTGAGCGGGGGATTCTCTTCGGTGGCGATGAGCTTGCAGCGGATATAGCTGTTCATGTGCGAATCTGCCAGGTGGTGGACATTTTGCGCCACTGTCCATTCGGGGGGGAGAAAATGGGTGGTCAACTGCTCGTCTGACAATCCAGAAACCAGTCGGGTGATCTGGCCGGGCAATGCGCGGATCTTTTCGATCTGTGCCAGGCGGTTTTTTGTGGCGTTTGTCATGGGTATCCTGTCCTCAATGTTTGGTTGGCTGGTTTGGCTTGATGGCATTGCATGGGCTTGCGCTTTGAGACGAACATGACAGCAGCACCATCGGAAATGATCCGTCGTAGTGGCTACAATTTAAGGCGGCCAGCCAGACTTCCCGCGGTGTGTCGCCAGATTCTGCCATGAGGGAGCGAGAGCGACCTCTGCCGGGCTGACGTTTTTGTGAAGGAGCTCCGATTTTGGGATGCGCCCCATGCTTGAAATGTGGTTGGGGCTGAGTCTCGGCGTAGTGTACAATAGACCGACGGCAAAATGCGACAGCTTAAATGATGTTGCCAGTCCTGTTGGCCGATTGATGGCGGTACCCAAAAGGATGACGCGGTGACGGAGAGTGGTCGGCGCGTCTTTGTCATCCAACCGTGGTGATACGAGATTTCCACAAAGCAGCGCTCTCCTCACGATCGCTAGGCGCTTCACGCCATACATCCAGTATGCTGCAATTAGTCATCGCCATTCTCATCGTATTGGTCACTTCTGGTCTCTGCTCTGGCACGGAAGCGGCGCTCTTTTCTGTCCCCATGATTCGTGTGCACCAGATGGTCCAGACCGAGCAACGCTTTGCCTCCTCGCTGCTTGCCATCCGCGAAAATATGAGCCGCCCCATCGCGACCATCGTCATCCTCAACAATATCGCCAATATCGTGGGCAGCATCACCATTGGTATTCTGGCGGCGGATGTATTGGGCCAGCACTGGCTGGGGATCTTCTCCGGTGTGCTGACGTTCCTCGTCATCATCTTCGCCGAGATTATCCCGAAGACTTTGGGCGAGCAATATGCGGAGAAGATCGCGCTTGTCGCCTCCCGTCCAGTGCAGATATTGACGCTCCTGTTTACACCGATTGTCTGGACCATCGAACAGATCACCAGGCCCTTTACCCGCGGCAAGACTTTTCCGACGACTGATGAGTCCGAGATCAAGCTGCTGACCCAAATCGGCCTGCAAGAGGGGATCATAGAGCAGGATGAGTCGGACATGATCTTGCGCGTCTTTCGGCTCAACGATGTGACCGCTGCCGATATCATGACGCCGCGGGTCTCGATCACTTCGCTCAATTCCGAGTGGACATTGGCGGCGGCCAAGGAGATTATCATTGCCTCGCCCCATAGCCGCTTGATCCTCACCGGGGAATCGCCCGACGATGTCCACGGCTTTGTGTTGAAAAACGAGCTTCTTTCGGCAATTGTGCAGGAGCGTGAAGCGGAGCCTCTACGAACATTCACCCGCGAGATCACATTCGTGCCGCAAAATGTGAATGCGGACAAACTGCTGGTGACCTTTCAAAAGAGCCACCAGCATCTCGCAATCGTGATCGACGAGTTTGGCGGGGTGGCCGGCGTGGTCTCTCTGGAGGATGTGCTGGAGACGCTGACCGGTGCGATCGTGGATGAAACGGACAAGATTCCCGACTTGCGCGCCGCAGCCAGACGTCGCAGCCGTTCACGCCTCTATCCGCCGGGAGCCTCTGAAATTCGCCCCGAAAACTGACCGTCACACACTTACTCGGCGCTGCCCCCAACCACCAGCCGCCCCTCGGCGTCGATTACCAGCGCCCAGATCCCCTCGTAGCCGGCATAGTCGAAATCAGTCAGCACTTTGCCGCCTTCACCAAAGGCTGGATCCAGTTGTCCGTCGTCCAGATAACAAGCCAGCGCAAATTGCTGTTCAGCCTCGCCTGCCGCGATGATGCGGCCTGTCTGGTCGATCGCGATGGATCGGATGCTCTCCATTGAGGAGCAGTGAAAGTCGGTCAGCACCTGCCCGCTCCGATTGAAGGTGACGTCCACCGTTCCGTCGCTGCAGAAGCGGGACCAGCGCAAAGCGAGTGCCTTCCTCCACCGTAGCCAATCCCCCGACGACGATCCGGTCCAACTCGTCCACCCTCAACGATTTCATCATCTCATCACCCGCGGCCGAGAAGCGAGCCAGAACAGTGCCGTTCTGGCCAAAAGTGTTGTCGAGTGCGCCGTTCTCGGTGTAGCGGGCCAGCGCATAACAGGTTTGTCCATCGACCGTTGCCCATCCGCCTGCCACGAGCCTGCCTTTGCCGTCGATGGCGACCGCTTCCACACTGTGGGCCGACGAACCGTCGAAGTCGGTAAACACCAGGCCGCTGGCGCCAAACGCGCTGTCCTGCTCGCCGTTGGGAAGATAGCGAGCCACGGCAAACTGGGTTCTGGTGGAGCGCATGACCCAACCGCCGACCAGGATGCGTCCGTGCAGATCCAGCTCAACCGCCTCGATGCTGTCATCCAAAGCGCCTTCAATATGGGTCAGGACGATGCCGTTGTCGCCAAAGGCGGGGTCGAGGATGCCATCGCTGCCATACCGCGCCAACGCAAATTGGTCCCGGCCTGAAGAGCGGGCCAGTCCGCCTGCGATCACCCTGTCGGCGTCGTCCACGACCAACGCGGAAATCGACGCGTAGTGGTTTGTGCCGACCGGTGTGATGACTTTGCCATCTCCGTTGAAGGCGTGGTCGAGGCTGCCATTTGTGTCGTACCGAGCGACCACGAAGTGGCTGCGTGTTTCGCCATTTTCCAGGGATGCACCCCATGCGCGTCCGCCCACCACGATGCGTCCCTGGCTGTCAACCGCGATGGCGGTGATCGCCTCTTCTGGAATGATGTCAAAATCGGTCAACACCTTGCCGCCAAAGCTGAAGCCATGGTCCAGAGAACCATCCTGATTGTAACGAGCCAGCGCAAATCGCTTTGCCATCGAGTGACCCCTTCAAGAAATCCGTTGCGGTAGGTGGCATTCCTGTGTTGACCCCGGGAGCAGGTGCATCGTCTCTCCCAGGCTCGGAGGATGACCGCCATTTTAGCATAGAGACCCAGACCGACCAAGGGTCTTGGTCGATTTCGGATGTCGGGCTGCGGGCGAGACCGGGCGTCCTATCTTTCTGTGACTCACCTGTGCGGTTGCAGCCGAGAAAAATGTTCGATATACCGCCTGGCCAATACAGGCCAGCCCAACTCCCTCTCGACGCGAAGACGGCCCGCTTTCCCAAACTCGATCCGCTTTTCCTTGTCCTGAACCAGTGTGGCGATAGCCCCGGCCAATGCCAGAGAGTTCTGTTCCGGCACAATCAACCCGGTCCGTCCATCGACGATTGCCAGCGGATTGCCTGCCGCTGCCGAAGCTACCACAGGTTTCCCACAGCTCATCGCATCCAATACACAGACATTGAGGCCGTCGGCGGGGCGGCTCACCGATGGCATGACGAGCAGGTCCGCCAGATTGTAGTAGGCGCCGATCTGGTTGTTGGGGACGTTGCCCAGCCAACGCACCTGTTCGCCAACGCCAATTGGCTGCCAATTGTTGCCACGTGTGCCACTCGTCACCTTCGCCGATCATCACTGCGCAGATGGGCGCGCCTGCAAGCGGCGGCTCTGCCAGCGCACGCAACAGCACGTCGAAGCCTTTCTTGGGCACCATGCGCCCCACACAGAGCAGCACCACGGCGTCATGCGCAACCCCAAGTCGCACGCGCAATTCGGCGACACCGGCGCCGCATGGGCGAAGTAAATTGGGGTCCACGCCGTAGACGATCATGTCGAGCTTTGCCGGGTCAGCACCCAACCCCACGATGCTATCACGCAGCGCCGCGCTGTTGGCCGTCAACAGATCGGCCTGGCGAAAGACAAAGCGCGCCATTGCGCGGAAGAGCGGGTTCATCCCTGCCACCTGTGCATCTGAGCCCGGGGGATGGAGACCACAAGCGGGATCGATAGCCGACGGCTCATCACTGCGGCGATGAAGCCGTTGGGCAAGAGCCAGTGGGCATGAAGCACATGGGGACGCCATGCCCGTGCGCGGCGCGTCAGCGTGGCAATCCCCGCTGCAAAGAGTGCCGGGCTGAGCAAATATGCTTCCGTGCGCAATGAAAGGTCGGATTCCATCGTGCGCATGTAGCCAAGCCGGTGGAGTCGATCTGGCCAGATGAAACGGTAGGGTTCGAGGCGGACGGTGCGGGACAGCTTCGGGTCATAGGCAGGGTCATAGGGCGCCCAGACCGCAACCTCTTCTCCTTGTCGCACCAGTTCTTCGCAGAGCGCCTCGACAAACACACCGCTAAAGTCACCGGCAAAGCGGGGATAGTTGTGGGTCAGAACGCCGATTCTCATGGCGTGATTCTAGCGTAGCCAACCGGCAAACGTGAATTTTCACCCACAGGATGCGCCTGTTTTCTTGGAGAGATCCAAGAGAAAAGGCGACCGCGGCTGCCGCGATCGCTACTCTGGAGGGGTCGGCCTGTTTGGCCTGGTCCAACGGGGCGGAAGTCAAATATCTTTGACAAAACGGCCCCGACTTGGCTATACTCGCAAGGCTTCTTTTGCAATCGACGCCGCGCCGGGGCTTGGTGCATACAAGGCAGCAATGTCGGCGTGGCGCATTCGACACAGCTGTTCCGGCCTGACAGTGCGCACCCACAACTGGGCCACATGGAGTATAGGAGAAAATGAATGAGCGGGTATGTACATCCTGAAGTTTTGGTAAGCACCGACTGGGTTGCCAATCATCTCGACGACCCGAATGTGCGGCTGGTTGAGAGCAATGAGGATGTGTTGTTGTATGACACAGGTCATGTGCCCGGCGCCGTCAACATCGATTGGCACGCCGATCTGAATGACAGCACAGTGCGTGATTATGTCGACCCGGAAGCATTTGCTGCATTGATGTCGCGCAATGGCATTTCGCCGGAGACCACGGTCGTCTTTTATGGTGATAAGAACAACTGGTGGGCGACCTATTCTTTCTGGGTCTTTCAGCTCTTTGGCCATACCAACGCCAAGATCATGAATGGTGGGCGGCTCAAGTGGGTTGAAGAGGGGCGCCCAATGACGCGCGACAAGTCTATCTATGCCGCTGCCAGGTATCCGACGCCGAAGCGTGATGACAGCAAGATTCGCGCATTTCGCGATGAGGTTCTGGACCATCAGACCGCCGGCAACCCGTTGGTGGATGTGCGCAGCCCTGCTGAGTATCGCGGGGAGCTGTTACATATGGCCGACTATCCCCAGGAAGGCGCCATGCGCGGCGGCCACATTCCCGGCGCACGCAACGTGCCTTGGGCACGCGCTGCCAATGCAGATGGCACTTTTAAGAGCGCGGACGAATTGCGGGCGATCTACGAAGTGGAACAAGGGTTAAACGCCGACGACAACGTAGTCGTCTACTGTCGCATCGGCGAGCGCAGCAGCCATTCCTGGTTTGTACTCAGCTATTTGCTGGGGTACAAAGATGTGCGCAACTATGATGGTTCATGGACCGAATGGGGCAACGCGGTGCGGGTCCCCATCGAGCGGTAGATTCTGTCGAAGGTCAAACTTGGGTTCGATCTTTTCGAGGCGGGTAGGAGATATGGCTGAGATGCCTTTCTCCTGCCCGCTTTGTCGATTGCACCGCGTTGCACCATTGCAGCAGGGACGATGCCGGACCCTCTTCAGCGAAGAGCCTGAAACGAGAATTGCCGCTTGGCGCACTCGTACAGCCCCCAGGTCGGCTCGCCGTGCATGCCCATGATCTCGCCCGGGTTGACCAGCAAACAGTCACCGATCTGTTCTTGGTGGCGCTGGTGGTCATGGCCGTAGCAGACCAGGTCGAAGTGACCGGATTGTGCAATGCGGCGGGCAGGCTCGGGGTAGTGGATAACGGCGATTGAGCGGTCGAACGCGGTCAACTCCACATAGATGCCGTGGAGCGAGAGATGGGCATGTTTGGCTGCCAGCGTATGCAGAAGCCGACCGTCGCCATCGTTGTTGCCAAAGACCACATGGATTGGACCGGCAAAGCCCAGCCCGAGTCGATCCACGATGAACGGCGCGCACAGGTCGCCGCAATGGATCAGCATCTCGGCGCCGCTTGCACGCACTTGCGCCAACGTCTTTTCCAAATTCCAAATGTGGTCGTGGCTGTCGGAAAGAATCGCGATCTTTGACATGGGATGCTCCTGAACTATTTTGGCCTGCGTTCATCTCCTGCGCACGGCGCGCTATGGTATACTCCAGTCTATATGTTTTTGGCTCAAAGGCAAGCGCAATTGACGGTTAAGCAGACAGCGATTTTGGAGGCTTTCATCAAACGAAAGCTTGGCATTTGGGTCGTCTCCGGTGCGATTGCGCTCGTAATTGGCGGCTGTGGCCAGGTGATCACACTGGCGCCTACCCCAACGCCGGAACCGACCGCAACGATCTCGATGCAGATTATAGATGCAACCCTTGCGCCGACGGCCACACCAGCCCCCTACACACCCGCGCCCACGCCCACATCCACAATCACTCCGACTCCGGTAGTGCATACGATCCAGCCCGGTGAATCTTTGCTCGTCGTAGCCAATCTGTACGACGTGAGCATTGCCACGCTGCAGGACGCCAACGGAATCCTCGACCCAAGATCGTTGCAGATCGGCCAGCAATTGGTGATCCCGCGCGAGGAGGAAGCGGAGGAGACATCGGAGAGCACGCCCACGGCCACGCCTCTGGCTGTGGAGGTGCAAAACCTGCACTTCAACGAAACGACCATCGGTGGATTGGCTGCGCTTGGTGAAGTGGTCAACAATGCCGGCGTAGCGCTGGAGCAGGTGCGCGTCGGCATCTCATTGCTGGACGAGCAGGAGAACGAGGTGACTCAGGCCGAAGCCCTCGTCGCGCTTGATCTGGTGGATGTAGATGGCCGCGCGCCCTTCGCCGTGTTGTTCGGCGATGTGCCAGAAGGCTTCGAGCGCTATCAGGCCTATCCACTCAGCGCTGTGCCTGCCTATGTTGGCAGCTATTATCGGGATTTGGAAGTGCGCGACCTGGTGGGCGAGGCCGAGCGCTACACCTCGTACAAGGTCAGCGGCGTCATCTACAATGCCGGGCCAGAGGAGGCAGTCAGCGTGCAAGTGGTGGTGACTGCCTATGATCCGCTGGACCGAGTGATCGCGATGCGCAAGGTTGTGCCGACCCACAACGTGGTTGCGCGAGGTGGCGAGACGACATTCACGGCTGTGTTAGCGCCGGTGGGTGGACCCGTGTCGCGTGTTGAAGCAGTTGCCCAGGGGCGGCGTCTCAGCGGTGCTCCCTAGACTCTGTCGCGCAGCCTACGGTCAGACGTATGCATATGTGCCAGATTGGCTTTGAAAGATTCATGCTGACAAGATGAAAGATTTTTCGTTCAACGTGAGGTAGATCCATGGGGCGTGTGAGACGGCGATTGTTTCAATCTATGCTCGGGGTCATGCTGGTGGGGGTTGGCTTGCTGTCTGGCGGTTGCGGATTTTTTCAACAGCCAGAGAACCCAGCGCCGCCCGCGATCGGTCTACCTGAATTTGCCCAGAGTGATACCGGACCGGCCATCCCGGCCCGGTTGGTGCTGCCGACCATCGATCTGGATACACCGGTCGTCGAATTGGGCTGGCATCCTGCCCGGTCCAACAGCGGTCTGATATTCAGCCAATGGGATGTGGCTGAATATGCCGCGGGTTGGCACAAGAACAGTTCGCTGCCAGCAGAAGGCGGCAACGTCGTCTTGAGCGCCCACAACAACATTCTGGGTTCTATTTTTCGAGAATTGGATCAACTAAAGAAGGGCGACCAGGCCATTCTATATTCGAATGGCCGCCCGGTCGTCTACGAAGTGGACCGCGTGATGATCGTTCCGGAGACAAATGCCACCCCCGAGCAGCGGGCGCAGAACGTGAGTTGGATCGAACCAACTGGGGATGCGCGGTTGACGCTGGTCAGCTGTTGGCCACGAGATGACAACACCCACCGCATTATCGTAGTGGCCCACCCCGTCTCTCCAAAGCAGCTCAGCCAGAACTGAGCAAACGACGCAGGTTCCGCGGCTACATTCGACCTCAAAATTCTGCGTCGTAACCCAGACGCTCGCCCATTTCTATTCGTTCTTCCAGCGACGGACCAAACTTGAGTCGAATCTCACAGGCCACGCTGTTGCGACGGCGGCCAAGATCGCGCCACACAAAGTCGTATTGGATATTATCCAGGGTCAATAGGAGCGCGTCCTCGTGGTTGTCCTCATAATATCGCTTGCGTACACCCACTTCTTGAAAACCAAGCCGCGAGTAAAGATTGATCGCGGCCTGGTTTCCTGCCCGAACCTCTAACATGGCCAGCTCGGCGCCCTTCGCCTGTATTGAGGTGAGCATGTTGAGCAGAATCCACT
>JAAUPU010000627.1 GCA_012032975.1 Caldilineaceae bacterium
GACCTATAGCCAACGCGGCATCACAGATTTCTGAAAGTAGGCCGCAGCGAGTATACTTTTTGGACAACAAAAAGAGTTTGGGTAGGTTTCGGCCAACCCAAACATGCTAAAGACAGCAGGCGCCAGCGCTTAATTTCGGAGAGTTTTCTCTTCGCGGCCTGCCGAGGCGAACAACAAAAGCTACCAGAAGTGAGTCGGCTCGCTCGACCTCGATTGGTGTTGTTGAACGGCGTCTTTGCAAACACAAAGACGCCGTTTTCTATTCTATTTGAAAGGAGGAATGTCGCTTGGCCATTACTCGAACGAAAAAAGAAGAGTTGGTAGAACTGTATAAGGGGCAGATCGAACGATCATCTGCGATTGTTTTTACAGACTACCGAGGAACGTCTGTTCCGAAAATCCAGAACCTACGCACCAAATTGAGTGAATTTGACACTGTCTTCATGGTTGTCAAAAACTCTCTGTTTGGCATTGCGCTGGATCAGTCCGACCGAATTCGACCCGAAGAACTGTTGGCCGGCCCAAAGGCAATTGCCTTTGTCGGCGAAGATATTGGCCAGGGCGTTACCGCACTCAAGGATTGGATCAAGACCGAGAGCACTGTGCAAATTCGAGGCGCGCTCTTGGACAATGTGATTCTGGATGAAGAACGAGCACTAGCCCTGGCTGACCTGCCAACCAGAGAACAGACACTGGCCATGACGCTGGCTGCGATCAATGCACCTGCTAGCACACTCGTGCGCATGATCAACGCTCCATCGTCCAGTCTTGCGCGTGTTATCAACGCATATGTCGAAAAGCAAAAAGAAGCTGCTTAAACTGAATCCCATATAAGGAGAATTAACCCAATGGCTGATTTGCAAGCGATCAAGGAACAACTCGACGGGCTGACCTTACTCGAAGCCTCTGAACTGGTGAAAATGTTGGAAGAGGCCTGGGGCGTCAGCGCCGCTGCGCCGGTGGCGATGGGTATGGCGCCCATGGCTGGCGCCGCAGTTGAGGAAGCTGAAGAGCAGACCGAATTCGATGTGATCCTGAAGGACGTCGGCGCCAAGAAGATCAACGTCATTAAGGCTGTGCGTGCGTTGACCAATCTGGGTCTGAAAGAGGCCAAGGAGGTCGTCGAAAGCGCGCCTTCGCCTATTCTTCAGGCCGTCAGTAAGGAAGCTGCCAACGACGCCAAGGCGCAACTGGAAGCCGAAGGCGCCAGCGTCGAACTCAAGTAGCGTACGTTGTAAACAAGATCAAAAAAGGGACTGGCCAAAATAGCCAGTCCCTTTTTTGATCTTGGGTTATCGTTCGGGCCTAACCACAAATCATCGAAGGCACGAGAGAGATTCGTCTAATCCGTGCAATTGGTGGCCGAGATTTTCCAAGGAGGTCGAGCCGCAATGGAATCCAATCTAGGGCGTGGTGCGGATCTCCAACAGGGCCTCTTCTGGCGTAGTATCCCGCCGCATGATGGCGAGCAAACCAATCTGCACCCGCTGGACAAAATCCACAAAGGCCCGCCCATTGGGCAGAGCGACAGCAATATCCAGTTGACGACCCAGAAACTCCTGGTAAGGGGTAGCGTCTGTCCAGAGCGCAAGTGCTCTGGACTGGGAGGGAAGATGGTGGGCGAGCTGGCTCCAAGTGCCCTGGATCGCTGGGTCTAGCAAGTGCTCTGCCAACCCCTGGGCCAACGCCTGCTGTTCAGGTTCGTCTGCCAAAACCACGAGCGCCCAAGTACGACCGATAGTGGCCGGGAGGCCATTACGCGTGGGCACTTGAGCATAGCCAATCCCGCTGAGAAGATCCTTCTGGCCCAAGTACTGATTGCTGGAGACGTTGGCATATCCTGTGCCTTCTGTAATCAGCGTAGACCAGACACTCTCCAATGTGGTCAAATCTTCTACATATTCAGGGATGAGGCCCGCTTCCTGCGCGGAAATCATAAACCGAAAGACCGCTTCAAGCGCCTCTGGATCGTCTACCACACCATTTTCGAGCAATTGTCCGCCTGCCCCAACATATTGCAGCAGCACAGATTCAGCCCTCTGACCATCACGACCGCCGACAGGAAAGAGATAGCGAATGTTCCCACCTAGCACACCTTCCCAATCTTGGGGTGGGGCATCTGTCTCACTGGTGAAATAGACAAAATGGATTACGTCAGCAGCGAACGGCAGCCCTTGTATTTGCTCCTGGTATCTCACCGCATCAACTGCAAATGGATAGAACTCTCCGATCCGCGCCAGTTCATCGTCGTCAATCGGTTTTGTCATGCCCAGATCGGCAAGTTGCCAGAGGTTCTGCGCATTGACCAGCGCAATATCCGGCAGCACCGACGGCGCCGCCCGTTGGGCGCTCAACAGATAGTTGAGCAGGCTCGATTGACCAGCCGTATGTTTGACTTGGACATTGACTCGCACACCTGGGTTGGCCTGCTCAAACTGATGGATGGCGGCAGTCAGTGCGTTTCCCGACGGTTCATCGGGCGACACACTGACGAAGTCGGGCACCCAAAGCACTAACTCGCGATCATCCGTGCTATTGTCGGCTGTCTCGCCTTCCATCACAACAGCATCCACATCCGACTCCACAACGGGAGTGGGCGTCGCAGCCAATAAGGTCGGCTGGCTCCACATTTGGCCGCAACCGCTGATTGCAAAGGCGATCAGCGCCCACAGCCAAGTCAGCTCGACCTGTCGCCATTTAGAGCGGAACATAGGCATTGAAGCGTCTACGTTGGTGGCTTTCATGTGCTCCATTATAGCACAGTACAAGAGAGTCCCGGTGAGGTGGCTTGTCTGCCGTGCGACTGCACTCCTGTGCCGCAGAGAGGCATTGCTGGCCCAGGCTTTGTGGCCCACAGCACCGGCTTGTTTGGTGGTATCTGGACGTTTTTTTGCTGATCTGACCTGGCCAGATTCATTTGGTGTGCGGTTTTTCCTGTGTTACAATCGCGCTACTTATGTCAGCTTCCCAACACCCACATCGACCCGGTTCCTGGGCCATCTACGGTCATGAATGGGCAGTTCGACTGCTTCAGCGGGTGATCCCTTCCACACAACACGACCAGACACTGCCACCCCGCTATGGCCCGCGCCATGCCTATCTTTTCCTGGGTTCTGCACAGATTGGCAAGACCACGTTGGCGCGGTCGTTTGCTGCAGCGTTGCTTTGTACGGGCGACCAGCCTCCATGTGGCACATGTCGCTCCTGCTCGTTGTTGGCGCACGGAAATCATCCTGACTTCCACCTGGTCCAACCGCTGGATCGGGACGGTGGTGTTGATCGCGCCAACGGGCTTCTACGTGCCGAGCAAGCCGCAGAATTGATCCACGCCGCGGCGTTACGGCCTCTGGAAGGGCGATATCGCATCTTCTTGTTGCAGGACGCACACCTGGCCAATGACACATTTGCCAATAAGCTGCTGAAGACACT
>JAAUPU010000628.1 GCA_012032975.1 Caldilineaceae bacterium
ATAATATTGACCGCACTCTGCACCACAGCCCAATTCGCCGCACTGGTGCTCCGGTCGAGCGCAAGTACCAGGTTCAGCGGTTGACTGGTGTCGCGCACCACTGTCAGCGGACCGGGAATGGGTGCGCCGTCTTCGAGCAAGCTAAAATTGCTGGCATTCAGCCCAGCCAGGGGCAATCCATCGGACGCTACCGCATCGACATACGTGGTGACCGCAGGAAACGCGTTCGTGTCGATGCGAGTCACGGAGACGGACGGGGCGCTCCCTTCGTCCTGAGCATAGAGACGCCCCCCGCCCTGCACAAGGAGTAGCGCCACAAGCAAGAAAAGACGGGGCAACAGGATGCTGGTCCGTCTGGACGTGCGGCGGCTGATAGCTGAAGGAACCACTGCAAGTTGTTTCACAAAAAGTTCATTTCCTGTTCACCCAATACGTGGTGACGGTCACGGGTCACGGGTCGGAATGTGACGCAGCCTTGGCGCCGACCAGCGTAGCCCGGCTAAGCCAGCCGATACTCGGCAGAATCCATGGGCAGCACACGCAATTTATGGCCATAGTAGGGTGCAATCTGGATCGATCGCGAGATGCTGGCCTTTTCGTCGGGATAGGCGTCCGGAGCGGAGACGTGGATTGCGATGGTGGTTTCGCCGGCGCGTGGAAAGGGCTTCTTTGGATGATTCAGACGGAAAGCCACTTCACGCTGTGCGTTGGGAAAGAGCACCGGACCCGGGCCTAGCTCATAGTATGCAGCATCCAGTCCGTCCAATTCAAGCTTGAACTGCACGCCGGCTTTGTTGCCGATGTGGTTGATCACGAGGGTTCCGGTGATCGGCGTATCAAGGCCCAGTTCGGTGCTGGATAGTTTCATGTCGAGCTTCATCACTGCGGATCTCTGCTCACCGCCATGAAAGATCAGGCTGAAACCACCGATCCGGGCGCGGTCGCCATCGGCAATCTCGGCAGAACCGCGCGGCTCCAGGACGACGCCCGCATCAGAATCCAGCACATGCCGCGCACGAATGGCGATCGGCAGTGTACTCAGGTTGACCAAGCGATACCCTTGACGGTTGAGCGTCGATGGCAGGATCTGGGCATGGCGGGGCTGCACCTGCTCGGCATCTCCACCCACCAGGACAATGTCATTGCGATCGTTGCTGCCCACATGGATGATACCCTTCTGGAGCACAAATTCCTTGCGCCAACCAAACGGGTTGATCACTTCAATCTTGCTCTCTTGCGCCATAGAGCTGTCCCTCAAATAGCAGGCTCCGCATCGCGCGGGCCTGCCAGACGGCGTCGTTGGGCATAGGCGACAAAGTTGGCGCCCAATTCCAAAGCGTTGCGTATTTCGGTACGGCTGGCCAGACGGTCGCGTCGCTCGCCCGCCCAAAGACAGCCAAAATCGTGGGTCGAGAAGATCACGCCTTCCCCTGCCAGAAGTTGGGAGCCAGCCATAGTCTCATAGCCATCCGGCGTTTGAGCAAACAAGTTCGGCTCCTGAAACAGATCGTGGCCCATCTGCACCGGCTCCAACTGGAGGCCAATCGATGAGAGCAGGTCACGGAATGCGGCGTCGCCGGCGGATTCTCATTGCGCACGTCGCGGCGGCAGCTCTCGATGAGCAATGTGCCGCCGCCCTGAACATAATTGTAGAGAGTCGTCATTTCGTCGGTGGTCAACTGGAAGCTCTCTTGGGCAACAAGATTCACCATCGTATAAGGGGTCAGGTCATAGTCAATGGGCACGTTCCGATCTACCCAGACAGAGTGACCGGCGCCCATGCGCAGCGACCTGGCCAGGTTGCTCAGACCAAGGCCATGCTGTGTGCCGCTCACCGCGCCCAGGTAGACGACGGCCAGCGCGCTGACGGTGCTTGACCCGACCCCGATCTCTTTGCGAAAACGCAAATCCAGTTCGTTGCGCCGGGGATGGGCGGGATCCTTGGCCGGTGTGATGGTCGAGCCTTGGCCGTGGCGCCGAACCCGCGCCAGTTCCACATGCGCTGTCGCCGGCAGCGCGGTGACGGCCTCGACACCATACTCAGCGAAGACAAACAGCGGTGCATCTTCGCCACTTCGATCTGTGGCATAACGTGGCCGGCTTTCATCATAGGTCAAGATCAGGTAGAAGAGGCCTTCGCCCTGGCCCAGATCATAGGCTCGCGGCTCGGGCATGACCACCGTCTGTCCCAGTGGATCAGACGCGATGCCAGGCAAAATGTAGATCGAGCTATCCGGCGGATCGCTGGCGATGACTTCCAGTCCGGTGACAATGCCTTCGCCGTGGTTGAGAAGGCTGTGCAGCCGCAAGAGACTGCGGTGCTGGCGATGGGCCTCTTCCCACACGTCCGCGGTCACCGCCATCCCATCGATGGCGCTTACCCGGCGTGTTGGCATCAGTGTCAATAATTCGTTGATATGCACGTTGATATGCCCTGACTATTGGTTGGCGCTTTCGGGAGCAGCAGATTCGTCGCCCACGAACTCCAACTGATAGGTCGTGTGCGCCGGTTTTTCCGCCTCAATGATTGCACGGATGACGCGTCGACGATCATGTTCGAAACGCTGCAACTCCTCTGCGCCAAGCGTTGCGCCTTTGGGCGCCTGGGTTTCGATAGGCGGTAGCCAGATTTTCACAGCAAACGTATGGGGAACATTGGCTGTGCCCAGCGCGATGCCAACCCCCAGTCGCGCTTGCGGTCCAAGGCGAAAATTGTTGGCGCGACGCTCGCTAATCTCAACGCGGCCTTCGCTAAAGATTTCCAGATATTCCTGGAGTCCAGCCTTGGTGCCGCGCTTGCGATAGAGCCGAATGATCGAGGTGAGCAGCCGCCGCTGCTTCGCTTCGCTCCAGTTCTCATCCAGACGAAGATCGACCCACATGGCCAACCAAGAGAGCATCCGCGTGGGCGCCAGCTTTGGATCGAAATAGTTGTGGATCCCAGAGATCTGCCCCTCTATTGGCGCCCAGTGGCTCTCGAAGAGCATGAGGAAACGCCCAATAAAATCGTCATTCTCATACAGGCCGGGCAGGTGCTTCAGGTATCTGCCTTTGGGAATGATCGAGATTTCTACTTGCTCAACATCGACCAGCGCGCTGGCGCCGTTTTCGCCCACAAAGACGGTCGCCTGACTCTGCACCGTGCGCGCGTGATAGACGGGTTCCACAGTGGCTTGGACAAAATATTCAACGCGTGCTCCAGGCTCCCGACGTTCAGATGAGCGCCACAACACAAACTGTGCGCCCTCGGGTGTTGTCTCTACCAGCGGTGTAGCCTCGAAACCGACACCGCCAAAACTCTCCACCTCCAACCCGTGAGGAATCGTCACACGCAGCGTAAACCCATCGACTGCCCGACGACGCTTCCACTCGTGTGAAGAAGGTCACCTGCTCACCGGGGATAGCGGGAGAGCAGGTCCCGCCACAT
>JAAUPU010000629.1 GCA_012032975.1 Caldilineaceae bacterium
GCATTCTGGCGTTTGGCATCCGTCACTACCAGAGCACCGGGACGTGAGGCGGGAGATCAAAGAGATTGGAGAACTAGAGATTGGCGATTGGGGTTAGGGAGTCAGGGCGATGATTGCCGTTGAGAATCTTGAAAAATACTTCTCTGTCAGCAAACACCGGCGCGGGCTGGGGGGGCGCGCTGCGCAATCTGGTCAGCCGGGAGCAGACGGAGGTGCGCGCCGTGGATGGCGTCAGCTTCGAGATTCAGCGGGGCGAACTGGTCGGCTATCTCGGTCCCAATGGCGCCGGCAAATCGACCACCATCAAGATGCTGACCGGTCTGCTCACCCCCACCGGCGGCTCGCTCAACGTCAACGGCTTCGTGCCCTGGCAGCAGCGCGAGGCCTATGTCGTCAACATCGGCGCGGTCTTTGGCCAGCGCACCACGCTCTGGTGGGATCTGCCCGTGGTCGAATCGCTCGATCTCTTGCAGCACATCTATCGCATTCCCCACGATCGCTTCCGGCGCAACCTGGACGAG
Organism: Caldilineaceae bacterium; assembly: GCA_012032975.1. The sequence goes on from JAAUPU010000629.1 coordinate 522, forward strand.
TTCCGGGAGTTGCTGGAAATGGACAGCTTCATCGAATCGCCGGTGCGCTCGCTCTCTCTCGGCCAGCGGATGCGCGCGGATCTCTGCGCTGCCATGCTGCATGACCCGGTGTTGCTCTTCCTGGACGAGCCGACCATCGGCCTGGACGTGGTGGCCAAGGAGCGTATCCGCCAGTTTATCGCCCACATCAACCGCGAGCGGGCAACCACAGTCTTGCTGACCACCCACGATCTCTCCGACGTGGAAAAGCTCTGCTCGCGCACCATGATCATCGACAAAGGGCGCTTGCTCTTCGACGGTCAACTGGAGAAGCTGCAAACTGAGTTCGGCGGCGAACGGCAACTCGTCGTGGACATGGCCGAAGCGTACGCCGACGCAAGCATCGACGGTGCGCGGGTGATCGCCCAGGATGGGCAGCGGGTCACCTACGAATTTGCCCGTGACGAGATCACCGCATCCGAACTGATCGGGCGGCTCAGCGAACGGTATCGTATCCGCGACCTGGCTGTGCGCGAGCCGGAGATCGAAGCCACCATCCGCCGTATCTATGAGGAACGTCTCTTGGAGACAGACCATGCCCAGCTTTGACCGTTCGCACCTGCCCCCGGCGCTCTACGAATTTGTCGCCATCGCCGACACCCACTACATGCTTGATCCGGGTGGTCGCGCGCTTGAATTTGAATCGCGGCGGAGACAGAGCGCCCGCGCCGACTATGCACTCGCCTGCGTGGCTGCGCTCGAAGCGCCGCTGGTCATCCACATGGGCGACCTCGTTCAGGAGTTCCCGGAGCGACCCGGCTTCAGCCAGGCAATGAGCGAGGCGCGCGACCAATTGGCCCGCCACGGAGTGCAACCCCGCTTCGTCGCCGGCAACCACGATGTGGGCGACAAACCGGACCCGACCATGCCCACAGCCTGGGCGACGGCGGCGGCGCTGACCGACCAGCATGGCCGCTTTGGACCGTCGTGGGCGAGCTGGGATGAGGGCGATCTGCACTTCGTCATCCTCAATTCGCAGATCATGAACGGTCCGCTGCCCGAAGCCGAGGAGCAAGCGTGCTGGCTGGAAGCCGACCTGGCCAGCCATCGTGATCGCCGCGTCTTTGTCTTCATCCATCTGCCCCCGTTTCTGCATTCATCGGGCGAGCCAGGACTGGGCCATTACGACAACATCGACGAACCGGCGCGCGGCTGGCTGCTGGATCTGCTGGAAAAAGCTCCTGTCGAACTGGTGCTGGCCGCACATGTCCACTGGTCCTTTGTCAACCGGATCGGGCCGGCCGACTATCTCACCACGCCGTCGGTGGCTTTTACGCGGCCCGGCTTTGGCGAGCTTTTTTCCAGCGCGCCGGCGGATGAACAGGGCGCGACGACGTGGCCAAGCTGGGCTTCTTTCTGGTATGCGTCCACGAGGATGGCCATCGCATCCACCTGATCCGCACCGAGGGTCGAACCCCACAAGCTGACCCCGGCGAGATCGCACAATTGCTGACGCGCACGAGCGCCGATCTGCCCGCGTCGCCGCTGGGCCTCACGCTGCGTCATCCGCTGGCGTCGCAGATCGAGACACCGCTGGCTTGGCCATCGCTGGTGCGCCAGCCGGTGCGCAACGACTATCCGCTGCTCGCCTGCCGCGAGCTTGGAGTGCGCTTCTTGCGCGTGCCCGCCTCTGACCTGGACGACGATCTTCAGCGCAAACGGCTGGGCTGGCTGCGCGACGACGGCGTCCAAGTGACGGCAAGCTGGCTGTGGCGCGATGGCCTCGATCTGGCCGCAGAAGTGGCTGCGCGCGCCAAATTTCTGGACGGCGTGGAAGTTCAGTTAGCCGGTTCACTCTGGCCAGACGCCGACTCTCTGGCCGCGATCCGCACCTGCCGCGAGCGGTCGGGCAAGCCGGTTTTGCTTTCGCCGGCGCTGCCAGGCTGGACCGTGCCCGGCAAACAGCACAACCGCACCCAGACCGCCTATCAGATCGACGAGCTTGTCCACTTGAACCAACTGCTGGCCAAACATGACTGTCTGATCGATTGTGTGCTTTGCAGCATTGAATGGAGCGACGACTTTGCGTCAACGTGGACCGCGCTGTGCGCTTCGCCGGCCATGCTCAGCCATATCAGTGCGCTTGAGCTGGATGCGCCGCTGAGTGGCGACGAGCAACAGCAGTCGGTTCAGATGGCGGAAGCATGTTGGCTGGCCGCCCAGACCGGCGCCCGTATCTGGCTGAATCCGCTGATCGATCTGGACCGCACGATGGACATCGAAGTTGGCTTGCTGGATCGGCTCAACAACCCGCGCCCGGCATTTCATGTGGCGCGCTGCCTCAACACGCTGCTCTTTGGCAGGGGCAGACGCTGGCAACCGATCGATGCGCCGGCCATTGCCGGCCTGCGACTGCGCATTCTGGAACGCAGCGACACGGCCCGGGCGATCCTGGCGATCCTGGATAGAAACGCAAAGCCTGACCTGTCTGCGCTTTTCGCCCAGATCGACAATGGGCAACAGGCGCGCGTGTACGGGTTGGCGTCGGGCAGGGCGCGCCCTTGGCTGCCAGCCAGCGGCTGTTGGAAGAAGAGAAGCTGCTTCTGATTCTCTCTGAACCGGATAGTTCCAACGTTATGGAGAAGTGAGCATGGAGGAGTAAGCGTGGGGTTGGGTTGGATCAGGTTCTGCCCTGCGGTCGGCTGCGGGTAGAGAATGAGCGGATGTTCGCCCCCTCGCCGGTTGACCTGGCGCAAAGGCTCCCTGGCGACGGTGATCAGAGTGTGTGCATTCAGCGCATTGGCGGGTATGGGGGCGAACTATCGCCCGCTGTCGTAAACCAAAATCGTCTGAGGCCATAGCCGGAAAATAACAACCCACCAAGCCACACGAAGTTTCACGAAGAAACAGCTTCTGTTTTGGTGTT
>JAAUPU010000630.1 GCA_012032975.1 Caldilineaceae bacterium
AGCGCGGGGCGGTTACGATCCGGCGCCCTGGCGGCGAGGCTGCGCGCGTCCGCCCAGCGCAGCAATTCGACCAGCGTCGCATCCCCCTCGACCAGGCCATCGATCGCCGCGCGTAGTTCCACGATAAAATCATCTTCCAACTGGCCGGCCGTCAGCAGGAAAACCTCGCGCCAGCGCCGGTCGGTCAGGTGCGCCATCATGCGGCGGGTCGTCCGGCGCGCTTCGTTCTCTGCAATGTAGCGCGCGGTGAAATATTCCTGGAAGGTCAGGTGCGAGAAGGCGAAGATATCCCTGGCTCGCTCCGCAAAGATGCCATGCTGGGCCACGATGGCATCCAGCACAATATCGCCATCGACCTCGCCCTGGATCCCCGGCATGCGCGCCAGGAAGGTCTCGATGTCGCGACTCAAGCGCCGCCGCTCGAAGTAGTACTCGCCTTTCTCGAACGCGGCCGTCGCAATTTCGGCCAGGAAACGCGCCTTCTGCCGGAAGGTCAGGTCGCGGTAGATCACCTCTTCCGGCAGCAGCCGGTCGCGCTGGATGTTGCGCGTCGAATCCCATTTGACCAGCAACGCGTTGAGCGCGCTTTCGTAGAGTTCCAGCCGGTTGGCCGGAAAGCCGCCGCCTTCCTCATAGGCCAGACAGATCATGGAGAGCAACAGCGGCTGCGAGCAAAGCTCGCGGATGCCCGCGTTCTGCTCGTCGTAGAGCGCGGCGATAAAGGCCGCGTGCTTACCCGCGCCGCCCGCATCTCCCATCTCTTCGCGTCCAAACCACTTGCGCGAATACTCGTGGATCTGGTCGCGCTCGAAATGGGCCATCTCCACATCGCGAAAGCCGCGAAACGCATAGTCGTTGGCCGCGATGCGGCAGGTGATCAGGCAGTGGCTGGCGCTTGTGCTGCTGTGCGAAATTGTCCAGCAGCGTGATCAGGGCGCGGCGCCGGCCGCCCTCCAGGTTGACCTCGTCCAGCCCGTCGAAGAGCACGAGCGCCTTGCCGGCGCGCAGCAGCGCGTCGATGAACTCCGCTGCCTGGGGGAAGTTGCAGACCGCGAATCGGTCGGCGATGAAAGGTTCCAGCCGGTCGTGGCGGCTGGTCGACCACTCCTTGAGCGAGACGAAGATGGGCGTGCGAGCCACTTCGCCCAGCAGCGCCCGGGTCGCCACATATTTGAGAAAGGTGGTCTTGCCCGCGCCGGGCTGGCCCAGAATGAAGAGGTTGCCTCCCCCTTTCACCAGGTCGAGACCGTTGACGCGGCGGATGCGCCCGCCATCCAGGTGGACGTCGAAGCGGTCGAACTCCTGCTCGCGCAGACGGCCAATGTCGTGACGCCGGCGCGCGACCACGTCCTCCAGAATGTTCACGTCAGTAAACACATCGTCCAGTGGCACCTCGCCGGATGCGCCGAAGATGCGCATGGTCGAGACCTCGCGGTGCAGACCCTGGGCATACGCTTTGGCCGCGTCGTCCCAGCCGAACTGCGCGGCCTTTTCGCCGGCCTCGCCGCGCAGCTTGTCCGCCAACGGCTTGCCGATGCCGCTCCACGCCCAAGCGCGCGCGGCGATGAGCGCGCTGGTGATTGCGGGATCGATTACCATAGCGATGCCTTCATTTCTACGCGTGAATACGGTATACTTGCATCATGATCCAGGCCGACAGAGTTTCCTCATCCAAGATCGCCGACTTCTTTGCCGCTTTCGACGAGGTGCTCGTCGTCTACCTCTTCGGCTCGCAGGCCCGCGGCGATGCGACTCCGCTTTCGGACTTCGACTTTGCTGTTCTGCTGACCTTAGAAGTCGATGCACGCCAATCGCTCGATCTCAGGCTCACGTTCATCGACGAACTGCAAGGATTGCTGCAAACAGATCTCGTCGATGTCGTCATTTTGAGTCAGGCGCCGCTGGCTCTCCAATACCGCGTGCTGCGTGACGGCCATGTATTGTTCTGCCGGGACAAACAGCAACGCGTGCTCTTTCAGGCCGATGTGGTCAGTCGTTATCTGGATTTCAAGCCGTTCATCGAACGCCACGAGAAAGCCCTGCTCGCACGAGCACGGCGAGGAGAACTCTTGGATGGACACAACCCCCATCGTGGCGCGCTTGCGCATTATCTCCAACTGCGTGAACGCGATCTAACTGCTTGATCCACAAAGGAACACGAAGATTCACCAAGCTTTAGGCTGTTCCTTCGTATGACTTCGTGGATGGCTTTCTGTTTTTGAAATAGCACTCTACCTGACCATCCTCTTCCAGTCGAGCTTACCCGATCGCCCGAAATTGACCAGAAGACCGACCCTCAGACCGGTGGCATTGAGATAGTTCAGAAGCTGACCTTGATCCGCGCTTGAGAGTAGCTGTTGCGCCTTCAACTCGACAATGATGGCGTCAAAACAGATCAGATCTGCAACATACGCTTTCGCCAAGCGATGGCTTTTATAGGTTACAGCCAATCGCGCCTGGGACTGAAACGGGATGCTCCTCTCAGCAAGCTCGATCTCCAGCGCCTCCTGATAGATCGCTTCCAAAAAGCCCGATCCCAGCGTCCGATGCACCTCGATTGCCGCCCCGACAATGGCATATACCTCATCCTTGAACAGTAACTCGTGCATGGCGGGGGATCTCCATTCGCACCCTCATGTCGCCCTTTGCCTCTTAGCTCGGCTTCGTGTTTCTTCGTGTCCCTTGGTGGATCAAGCCGTTCTTCACGGCCTCACCAGATCCATGATCGCCTGACGGATCTTGGCCTCGTTGGGTACGACCGACGCCTCTAGCAGCGGCGCGAAGGGGATGGGCACGTCGGGCGTCGCCAACCGGCGGATCGGCCCGTCGATGTAGCCGATGGCCTTGTCTGCCACTTCCGCCGCGACCTGTGCACCCCAGCCGCCCCGCTCGTTGCTCTCCTCCACAATCAACAACAACCCCGTTTTTTCACCGACGCGATCACCGTCTCCGTGTCCAGCGGAACGAGACAGCGCGGGTCGATCACCTCTACGCTGATGCCTTCCTGCACCAGTTCATCCGCCACATTCATGGCGCGGTGCAGCATCAGCAGATTGGCGACCACGGTGATATCCGTCCCTGCGCGCTTGACGTCGGCCACACCCAGCGGAATCGTGTACTCCTCGCACGGCACATACTGGGTGCTGATGCTGCTTCGGTCAGCTTGCGCCCCTTGCTGCCATAGAGATGTTTGTGGACGCAGAAGAGCACCAGGTTGTCGTCGCGGATGGCCGACTTGAGCAGCCCTTTGGCGTCATAAGGCGACGCAGGCGTGACGATCTTGAGGCCGGGAATGTGAAAGAAGAAGCTTTCCATGGCGTTGGCGTGTTGCGCCCCCCGCCCCGACGCGCCGGTCGGCATCTGTAGCACCAGCGGAATCTTGACCTGCCCACCCGACATGTAGCGCAGCTTGGTTGCCTGCTGCAC
>JAAUPU010000631.1 GCA_012032975.1 Caldilineaceae bacterium
GAAGAGGGTGGCGAAAATAGGAGCGATTGGGGAAGTTGCCGAGTGAGTTGAAAGGGATGCGGAAATGGCGAACGCGAGCGGATCCCTTTGCGGAAGATTGGGAAAAAGTAGAAGGGATGTTAGTGGCCAATCCTGGGTTAGAAGCGAAGACGTTGTTTGAGTGGTTGGAGGGTCAGAAACCGGGATACTATAAAGTGAGTCAAGTGCGGACGTTGCAGCGGCGGGTGGCGACGTGGCGAGCACGGCATGTAGAGAAAGTGGCGAGTCTGGCGCAGGAGCGGCAACCTGGGGAGGTGCTCCAGACAGACGGGACGTGGCTGAGCGAATTAGGAGTGACGATAGCGGGAGAGGCGTTCAAGCATCTGTTAATCCACTGTGTACTGCCCTACTCCAATTGGGAATGGGGATATATAGCACAAAGCGAGTCAGTGTTGGCAGTGCGCGAAGGGCTGCAACGAGCGTTGCGCAAACTGGGTCATGCACCGAAGTACCACCAGACAGACAATTCGACCGCGGCGACGTATACGTTAAATGGCAAAGCGAGTGTAGAGGGTGAAGAACGCGCGTATCATCCGTTATATCTGGGGTTGTTGAGTCATTATGGTCTGCAACCACGGCGCACGCATGTGGCGTCACCCAACGAAAATGGTGATGTGGAAGCGTTGAATGGGGGCATCAAGCGCGCCCTGGAACAACAGTTGCTCTTGCGGGGCAGCCGGGACTTTGCCACGGTGGCAGCCTATGAGGAGTTTGTCTATGGGGTGATGGAGCAGCGCAAGCGCAGCCGTCAGCCGCGTCTGGCCGAGGAGTTGGCGGTGATGAAGTGCATCAGCCAAGCCGCCTTAGCCAGTTACCGCGAACGGCGGCTGAAAGTGAGTGCGGGCAGTTTGGTGCTGATCCAAACCCATTTCTATTCGGTGCCGACGTCGCTCATCGGCCAGACGGTGACGGTGCGGCAGTATGAGTGGCACCTGGAGGTCTACTACCAACAGCAGTTGATGCAGACGATGCCGCGCGTGTTGGGGCGCAATCAACATCAGATTAACTACCGCCATCTGGTCGAGACTTTGCTATGCAAACCAGGCGGCTTCCGCCACTATCGCTACCAACCCGCCCTCTTCCCAGAGCCAGTTTTTCGCCAGTGCTGGGACCAATTCACCGCCTGGTACGGCGAACGCAAGGCCGATTTGAGCTATTTGCGCATCTTGCGCTTAGCCGCCCAGGAAATGGAAAGTGAAGTGGCGACGGCGCTGAGCTTATTGCTGGAACAAAACCAGCGTTTTGACGAGGAAGATGTCGCACAGTTGGTGCGAGCGAAACAGCTCCCAACCCCCCACCCTTGACGCCTTGCCCCATCGATCTGCGCAGCTATGATGCGCTGTTGCAAGGAGGCGCAGCATGACCACCTTAGAGGCGCTTCAACAACAATGCAAGGTGCTGCGTCTTTCGAGCATGACCCACATTCTCGGTCAGGCTTTTGCCCTGGCCGAACAACAAAACTGGTCGGCGGAGACGCTGCTGCTCTATTTATTGGAGCACGAAGTCGGTGAACGGCAGCAGCGCCGCATTGCACGCTTGTTACACGAAGCGCAGTTGCCCAGTGACAAGACCTTTGCCACCTTTGACCAAAGTCGTTTACCCCTGCGCGTGCGCCGTCAACTCCCCTGGCTTTTGCAAGGCGAGGTCGTGCGGCAAGCCGAAAATATCCTGATTTTTGGCTTGCCCGGCACGGGCAAAACGCACTTGGCGGCGGCGCTGGCTTACGAATGGATCCAGCGCGATTTGACGGTCTGGTTTACCCCCACCTTTAAGCTCGTCGACCGCTTGCTGCGCGCCAAACGCGCGTTGGCGCTTGATGCCGAACTTAAGCGACTCGACAAGTTTCAGGTGGTTGTGCTTGATGACATCGGCTATGTCCAACAGTCCAGAGAGGAGATGGAAGTGCTCTTTACCTTGCTCGCTGAACGCTATGAACGGCGCAGCGTTGTCATCACTTCCAATCTGGTCTTTTCCCAGTGGGAGCAGATCTTCAAAGATCCCCTCACCACTGCCGCAGCCATTGATCGCGTGGTTCATCATAGCCGCATTCTTGAGTTTGGCCCCGAGATGGCCAGTATGCGTGCGGAAACCGCCCTGCGTCGCCAGCAAGCCGAACTAACCGACCAAGAGCCAACGCTGCCTACAACAGCTCTCACCACTTCTCATGCGGAGCAGGAGGAATAAATGCCTTATCAAGGAATGCCGCGCGTGCGCAACCACTACCTTCACTTGCCGGATGGTACAGCCGACATCCAACTCGATTCCCCGGCCTGGTTTGGCTGGTTGCAATCCGCTTCTCACTTTAGCTATGCCCTCGGCCGGCCAACTTTTTGTTGGATTACCTTCCGCCGCGAAAAACGTCGTCACGGTGACTATTGGTATGCCTACCTTAAAACCCAGACGAAGTTACACAACGCCTATGCTGGACGCACCGAAACCTTGTCTTCACATCAGTTACACTTAGTTGCACAAAAGGTGGTGGACAAAGTCGCTCAGACACGCCGTTCTGCCCACTCTAAGGAGAACCCTTGATGACCTAAACCTTGCACCATTCAACGACTTGGACACCGAACGAGGTGTCTTCGTCTCCCCTTTCCCATGATCTTGGTGACAACCTGCTCTACCCGTTGTCACACCCATTTAGTTTATTTCCATGGGTAAATCTAATTGTCGTTGATGTCCAAGTGTAATTGTCGTTGACAGAACTACAAAAAAAAACCCAACGTAGTTCACAATTCTAGAGCGAAGTGTCATTCCTTCGGCCTTGCTCAGGACAAGCACATCAAGGGATGACGGGACTTTGAAATCGCAAGAGTCTACGCTTTTACATTGAACATTTAGGCGTATATAATGCTATCATATTTGATGTTTGATTTGGCGCGTGATTTGATGGGGGAAAATATGCTTGAACAATTCCAGACGATTCGTACAACGATTGCGTTTCCTGCTGCCTTACTCAATCGATCCCAACATTTTGTTGATGCTGGTAGCGTCCCTAGCCGCAATGCGCTCATCGTTGCAGCCGTTTGATTTCAACGCGCAGGGTTTCCACCAGCCGCACAATTCCGCGCCCCGCCGGGTAAAGTTGCTTGCCATTAAGAACACTCACGCGGCCCTCGCGCGCGGCGCGCAGTGCTGTCAACCCGCGCCAGTCCGCCAGCAGTTGGTTGCGGTCGGTTTCAGTCAGGCTGTCCGACGAGTGCATCACAATCACCACATCGGGGTCGAGTTCAATCAGCCGTTCCAGGCTCAACTGCGGCGTGCCGGTAATGTCTTGCGCGACAACGTTGCGCGCGCCAGCCGCATGCAGCACCGCGCCGTGCAGCGAGTTTCGCCGCAGAAACCAGACCGAGTCCATCTGCCCGGGCTGGTGCGGCAAC